>JBAVUB010000573.1:0-16568 GCA_049696575.1 Acidobacteriaceae bacterium
GGCCCAGCGCTTCCGCCACGACCTGCGAGGTAGCCGCGGTCCCGAGAAACTGGCAACCTCCGCCCGGCGTGGCGCACGCGCGGCAACCCACTTCCGCCGCGTACTCGAGCGTGATCTGGCCCTGCGCAAACCGCGCGCCGATAGCCTGAATCTTTCCGGCATCCTCACCATTTTCTGGCAGCAGCGTTACGCCGCCGGGGATGAGCACCGTCGGCAATTCGCCGGCCGACGCCAGCGCCATGAGCATTGCCGGCAATCCCTTGTCGCATGTTGCTATTCCCAGCACGCCGGCCCGGGTGGGCAGCGACCGCATGAGGCGTCGCAGCACCATGGCAGCGTCGTTGCGGAAGGGGAGCGAGTCGAGCATTCCGGTTGTGCCCTGCGTCCTCCCATCGCACGGGTCGGTGCACGCTCCGGCAAAGGGCACTGCGTCGAGCGCCTTCAGTTCCCGCGCCGCTTCGGCGACCAGCAGGCCAACTTCCCAGTGACCGGTGTGGAAGCCCAGTGCAATGGGGGTACCGTCGGCCGCGCGCAGCCCGCCGTGGGTGCTGAGGATGAGGACCTCGGGTCCGCCGAGCCGGGCTGGATCCCATCCCATACCGGCATTCATTGTTAGCCCGAACAAATTGCCCGAAGGCTGGGTCAGGAGCATCTCGGCAGTCAGCGGCAGCGTGCCCGCCGGCCCGCGCGCGTGGGTCGCGACGGCGTGGAGATCCAGATCTTTCGACTCGAGAACCTCACCAACAGCCATTGTTTTCATAATCGGCTAACTCGTGCTTCATGCCCACTCAATTCCCTGCCCATCACGACTGTGAGCGAATAACTCTGCGAACTCACACTACTCAGTAATTCGACATCCTGCTAACGGGTCTCCGCCTCCAACTCCATAGACATTGCCGGCAGCGGCTTCACGCCCAGGAGCAGCCCTCCAGCCAGAATAAGGGACAGCGCCATCAGCAGAAACCCCGCCGCCGAGCTGCCGGTGAAGGTCTGCAATACGCCGACGAGCCAGGTCCCGAAGAACCCGCCCAGAGCGCCGATGCAATTGATCAGCGCCATGGTTTCTCCGACCACGTTGCGCGGCAGCAGCTCCGGCACCATCGCCCAAAACGGCCCATACGGCGCGTACATACAGCTCGCGGCAACGATCAGGCAGGCGTAGGCCAGCGGAAACGACCGGTCCACGCTGAAAAACGATCCCGCCAGCGCCACACCACCCAGCATGAGCAGCGGCCACACATATTTTCGCCGCTGGCCACTGCGATCGGAATAATGGGAAACCACAACCATCACAATTACAGACACCAGATACGGCAGCGCAGCGACTAATCCGGTGGTGCCCATCCCCGCTTTGGTCGAGTTGCGGATGACCACGGGGAGCCAGAGCACAAATCCGTAGATGCCGAGGCTCCAGAAGAAGTAGTTGATGGACAGGCGCAGCACGTTGGGTTGCCGGAATGCTGCCCAGAAGTTAGCGATCTGCGGCAGGCGCCGCTGCTCGTGATCGAGCACGTTTTCCAGATCGGCGCGGGCCGCGGGGCTGAGCCATGGCGCATCTTTCGGCCGATCGCGCATCAGGGCGAGCCAGAACCCGCCCCAGACCACTGCCACCAGTCCCTCTACGATGAAGGCCTGTTGCCACCCGCGCGCGCGAATCAGAAATCCGGTCACGGCGGACATCCAGAGCACGGTCACGGGGTTCGCCAGGATCATGAGGGAATTGGCGCGCGAGCGCTCCGACCGCGTGAACCAGCGCGTGAGCACGATCAGCAGGGCGGGAAAAACAAAGCTTTCGGCGACGCCGAGCAGGAAGCGATCCAGCACCAGCAGCCAGTAGCTGTGGATGACGCCGGTCAGCGCGGCGAAAGCACCCCACGCCACCAGCGCGGCAAAGATCAGCAGGCGGAGGCTGTACCGCTGGACGAGAATGATGCCGGGAATCTGGGGCAGGCAGTATCCCAGGAAGAACAGCGCGCCCAGCAGCGATGACTGATATCCGCTGATATGCAGGGTCTGGGCCAGGCCGGCGGCGGCCCCAAATCCGTAGTTGGCGCGATCCAGATAGGCGAGGCTGTAGGTGATAAAGACCGCCGGCAGGATACGCGTCCAGCGCTTGCGCAAATCGGGTTCGCTGAGATTCATCGCGTCCATCGGCGGGCGCGTCCCGCAGGCAGGAAGGTTGCCGCCCTGCCTCCGGAACACCGGGGCAATCCAGTAGATCACATCCGTCCGCGGCGCCGCTGATGTTGGCGACCGCGAACCGCACGAGCGCGCGCCGCCTTATCATCAATACGCCATGTCCTCCAGCGGGTCATTCGCGACGTATCCCAGCCTGCGCAATCGCGCGGTCATCGTCACGGGCGGCGCGAGCGGCATCGGCGCCGCGATCGTCGAGGCGTTCACCTCAAACGGCGCCCGCGTGGCGTTCCTCGATGTACAGATCGAAATGGCGCAGGAGCTGCTCGCGCGTCTTGAGGCAACGGGCGCGCTCGCGCCGCTCTTTCTGCACTGCGATCTCACCGACATTGCCGCGTTGCAGAATGCGGTGCGTTCCGTCATCGACCGGTTCGGCACTGTCGACGTGCTGGTCAACAACGCCGGCGACGACACGCGCCACTCGATTGCAGAGGTAACGCCCGAGTCGTGGGACCGCGGGATTGCGGTCAATCTGAAGCATCAGTTTTTCATGGCTCAGGGAGTGATCCCGGCCATGCAAAAGGCGGGCCGGGGCTCGATCATCAATATGAGTTCCATTGGCTGGGTCATCCCGTCCACGCGCGTGCCGGTGTACGTGACCGCGAAAGCAGCCATCGTGGGCATGACGCGCACGCTCGCCCATGAGCTCGGCCCCTCGAATATCCGGGTGAACTGCGTGATGCCAGGTTCCATCCTCACCGAGCGCCAGCGGCGGCTGTGGCTCACGCCGGAGTACGAGGCGGAAGTCCTGGCAGCGCAGGCGCTCAAGCGCTTCATCCTTCCGGAAGAGGTCGCGCGCCTCGTTCTGTTCCTTGCCGCCGATGACAGCTCGGCCATCACGAACCAGAGCTACGTGATCGACGGCGGCTGGGTGTGAGCAGTCTTTAGTCCTCGTCTCCCTCGTCGGGCATGTCGTCGGGAGGTCTGGAGAGATTGATGCGCGCGTGATGCGCGGCCTCAAGCACTTTGTTCAGCGCGGGGAGCTGGTTCTCGCGGAAGTCGTCCCATCTCGGTACCACTTCTTTCACCTCGTCCTGCGCGTGCGTCGCCGCGGCGAGCAGGGCCTGGGTGGGAACGCCATCGGCCTGCTCCAGTTCGCCGTAAATCTGTCCAACTTCTCCGTTCACTTCATCGATGCCCGGCGTGTGCTTCGCCGCATTTCCGCTCAGCACTGCTTTCAAAGCGTCGCCGTAAGGCGCCAGCTGGGTGGAGATCGACGCGTTCCGGGGCGCAGCAATCTGCTCGGCCACCGCATGCGCGGCAAGGTCGGCCTTCGCCACTGCGTCCAGCGAGTCAGCCATCGTCATTTGCGCGGTGTGCAGCGCCTCCAGATCGCTGGGAGCGGTCTGAATCCGCGGATCCATTTTCACGGTCAGCGATTGCGACTCGCTGTGACCATCCACGGCGAGCCGCACCGTGTAGGAGCCCGGCAGCACCAGCGGTCCCTGCGGCCGGAGCGGGGTGCGATAGGGCACCGCGGAAATCGGATAGTCATAGCGGGTAGCTGTTGGAGTGGTCGAGCGCAAATCCCAAACCCATCGATGCATGCCCGCGGTTACCGGCAACGGCCCGTGTACCAGCGGCCAGTATGGCGGGATCAGGTTTGTCTTCATCTGCTCGGGGGTCGGCGTTACCGGATCTTTACTCGAAAAACTGCGCAACACCTTGCCGTCGCGGTCGAGTACCTCGAGGGTGACCTCCTGCGCATTCGAGGCGAGGTTGTAGTCGATGATCGCTCCATCGGGCGGATTCTCGCCGATGGGTTCGTCGGGGGGCACCGGCGTATCGGTGTATTCGGCGTCGCGTACGCGCCATGCCGCGGCGGGCTTGAACAACATTGCCGTCTTCTCGCCGGCGTCGGCCGCCAGCTGCCGCAACGGAGCCACATCGTCGAGGATCCAGAACGAGCGGCCGTGAGTCGCGACGATCAGGTCGTCGTCTTTCACGAGCAAATCGCGCATGGAAGTATGCGGGAGGTTGTACTGGATCGCCTGCCAGTGCGCCCCATCGTCGAAGGAAGCCCACACCGCGCGCTCAGTCGCAGCGTAGAGCAGGCCAGGCTGCACGGGATCGGCGCGCACTGCATTGACCGGCGCATCCTCCGGCAAGCCCGCGCTGATCGACTGCCACGTCTTACCTCCATCGTGGGTGCGAAACGCATAAGGGTGGAGATCGTCGATGCGGAATCGATTCACAGCCACGTACGCTGTTTCATCGTCGAAGCGCGAAGCGTCGATCTGCGCGATCTTGCTCCAAGGGGTTAGCCCCGGCGGGGTGATGTTCGTCCAGTTGTTGCCGCCGTCGTGCGTGACCCACACCAGCCCGTCATCGGTTCCCGCCCAGATGGTCTGAATCGTCTTGTACGACGCGGCCACCGAGTAGATCACACCGCGCCGTTGCGCCTGCTGCTCCGCGGTCAGCGGCGGAAGCGAGTCCGGTTGCCCGCTTTTCTCCTGGCTGAGGTCGGGACTGATCGACTCCCAGCTGTGGCCATAGTCGTTGGTCTTGAAGAGATGGTTCGAGGCGTAAAACATCGTGTGCGGATCCACCGGCGAGAAGAGAATCGGCTCGGTACGATCGGCGCGATAATCGCGGTTGCGCGCGGGCAGTGGGGTTACGTTCTGCACTTCGCCGGTGATGCTGTTATAGCGCGAGACTTCGGTCCGGCCGGCTCCGTAGATGATCTCGGGATGCAGCGGATCGGGAGCGGCGTATCCGTATTCAATAATCCCCACCGGGTGCCACTCGCGGTAGCTGATGTAACCGTCATTGCCGCGCGTGGAGGTGCACACCGAGCCGCTTTCCTGCTGGCCCGCGCAGACGAGGTAGGGAAATGTATCCGTCGCTGCTACATGATAGAGCTGCGCCGTCGGCTGGTTATACCAGGAACTCCAGCTCTCGCCGCCGTTCACGCTGATGACCGCGCCCTGATCGCTTACCAGCAACAGGATCTGCGGATTCTTCGGATTGACCCACATGTTCTGGTAGTCGTCGCCACCCGGTGCTCCGCGCAGGGTGATCCAGGTCCTCCCGCCGTCGGTCGACCGACAAGTAACAATGCTGGTGACATAAACCGTGTCGGGGTTCTTCGGATCCACAACCGGAATCGAGAGATCTCCGCCGCCAATCTTCATCGCCGGGCGCGGATCGTCGGTGATCTTTTGCCAGCTGGCGCCAGCATCGTCGGAGCGATAGACGCCCAGGCCTCTGCCCGATGCGTAGCCGCCCTCTGACTTCGTCGCCAGCGTTGCGTACAGCCGCTGCGGGTTGCTGGCCGCGATCGCCACGTTGATCTGCACCAGCCCGTCGGGCAGGCCCTTCGTCAACTGCTTCCACGTCACGCCGCCGTCCACTGATTTGAAGAGGCCGCCATTGGTTCCCGCATAGCTGTTGGCGTCTTCCCATGGCCCCATCGTTTCTTCCCACAGCGACGCGTAAACGATGCGCGGATTCTTCGGATCGAGAACGACATCGGAGCCGCCGACGCGATCGCCTTTGTAGAGCACCTTCTTCCAGGTTTTGCCACCGTCATCGGAGCGAAAAATTCCACGCTCCTCATTCGGGCCATAGGGATGGCCGAGCACTGCGGCAAACAGGCGGTCAGGATTGGTGGGATCGACTACGAGCGCGGGAATCTGCTCGCCACCCTGCAAGCCGAGGTGCATCCAGGTTTTTCCGGCATCGGTCGATCGATAGATCCCGTCGCCGACCGAGAGGTCGGGGCGATGCAGGCCCTCGCCGCTGGCGACGTAGACGATGTTGCTGTTCGACGGCGCAACCGCGATCGCCCCGACGGACTGTGTATCTTCGCCGTCAAAGATTGGAGTCCAGGTGCGGCCGTAGTCGGTCGACTTCCAAACGCCACCGTTGACCTGGCCGATGTAGAAGACATTCGGCTGATCGGGAACGCCGGCCACGGCGCGCGTGCGGCCCCCGCGGAAGGGTCCGATCATGCGCCAGTGCATCTGCGGCATGGGGCCGGTCTGCTGGGCGACGAGAACAGATGCGGGGAGCAAGGCCGCGCCAATGGCGGCCGCAATGACGAGAAACTTCGAAACTGGAGCCCTGGGCATGATGACCTGTTGTTCCTTTCAGGTTCAATGCACAACAGCGGCCATTGTAACCGCGATTGAGTGCATTCCGGCTCATGCTGATCCGTTTCTAACTATTTTGATTTTCGGGGTTTTGCGCGAGTAGGAATCGCCCATCTTCATAGAGCTTGCGCGTTTGCCGATCCGCCTTCACAATCGATTCACCCATGAAAACCTGGCGTCTCAAAAGGCTGTGCCGACCGGCTTTTCTGCTCCTTCTGAGTTTCCCGCTCTGCGCGCCGCATTTCACTCAGGCGCAGCAGCTTTCGACAGACCTCTTCAGCGGCCTGCACTGGCGGCTCGTCGGACCCTTTCGCGGGGGGCGCGTGGTGGCCGTGAGCGGCGTTCCCGGCAACGCGACGACCTACTATTTCGGCGGCGTCGATGGTGGTGTGTGGAAGACCACGGACGCGGGCACCGTGTGGCAGCCGATCTTCGATCAGGAACCGGTCGCATCGATTGGCGCACTGGCCGTCGCCCCTTCCGATCCGAACGTGATCTACGCGGGCACGGGCGAGTCCGATATTCGCGCTGACCTGGCCTCCGGCGACGGCATGTATCGCAGCGACGACGCCGGCGCGACATGGAAACAGATCGGCCTTGACGATTCGAAGCAGATCAGCCGCGTCCTCGTCGATCCCAACGACCCGCACACCGTTTTCGTCGCCGCGCTCGGCCACGCTTACGGTCCGAGCGACGAGCGCGGTATTTACAAATCCACCGACGGTGGTGAGCACTGGACGCATGTCCTCAACAAAGGGCCGGATATTGGCATCGCCGACATGGCGATGGCGATTGGCCAGCCGAAGATTCTTTTTGCCACGACATGGAACGCCCATCGCCCGCCCTGGAGTACCTATGGGCCGCTCGAAGGCCCGGGCAACGCGCTCTATCGGTCGAAAGACGGCGGCGAACATTGGACACTCATCTCCGGCCACGGCCTGCCCGACGGCACATGGGGACGCACCGGTATCGCGGTCAGCGCGGACGGCCGCCGCGTCTACGCGACGATCGACTGCAAAGACCACGCAGGCCTGTACCGCTCCGATGACGGTGGGGACACCTGGGCGCTGGCCAGCTCCGATGCGCGCCTGACCAGCCGCGCCTGGTATTTCAGCTCGATTGCGGTCGATCCCGGCAACGCCGACGTTCTTTACATTCCGAACGTCGCACTGTACCGGACCAACGACGGCGGCAAAACGATCGAGATCGTGCGCGGCGCCCCCGGCGGAGACGACTACCACCAGGTGTGGATCGATCCCAGGGACTCGAATCACATCGTGCTCGGCGTCGATCAGGGCGCGAGCGTTTCGCTCGACCGTGGAAAAACCTGGACCACCTGGTATAACCAGCCGACGGCGCAGCTCTACCACGTCACCACGGATCACAAGTTCCCCTACACCATCTACGGCGCGCAGCAGGACTCGGGGTCCATCGCGATCCACAGCCGCTCCGATCACGGGCATATCGACATGCGCGACTGGTTTCTGCCCGGTGGCAGCGAGAGCGGCTACATCGCCATCGATCCTAAGGACGAAAACATTTTCTACTTCACGGATACCTATGGCGTCGTCGGACGCTTCGACAACCGCACGTCGTTCAGCCAGAACATCGCGCCGTGGCCGCTCGGTGGCTTCGATGCGGAGGTCAACAAGCGACGCTACCGCGATCCCTGGACGCCGGTGCTGGTTTTTTCCCCGGCAGACAAGACTTCGCTCTACCTCGGCACGCAATACGTAATGAAAACCACCGACGGCGGCCTGCACTGGTCGCAGATCAGTCCCGACCTTACCGGCGCGGTTCCGGGAGCAAGCGACGATGGGCCGACGACGCCCGAGAATGCGATGCAGCGCGGCTATGGCGTGGTCTATACGATTGCGCCGTCACCGTTGCGGGCGGATGAGATTTGGGCGGGCTCTGACACCGGGCGTATCCATATCACCATCGACGGCGGGAAGAGCTGGCGCGACGTCACGCCGCACGAGCTTTCTCCGTGGAGCAAAATCTCGATGATCGAAGCGTCGCACTTCGACCCCGGAACTGCGTACGCCGCCGTCGACCGTCATCGGCTCGACGATCGACAGCCGTATCTGTACATCACGCACGATTACGGCAAGACCTGGAAGCTGGCTGTCGACGGTATCGCCCCGCATCATTTTGTCCGCGCCGTTCGCGAAGATACCGAGCAGAAGAATCTGCTCTTTGCCGGAACCGAATTTGGCATTTATGCGTCGTTCGATGGTGGCGACCACTGGCAGCCGCTGCAGCTGAATCTGCCGGTCACTTCCGTGCGCGACATCAATATCAATGGCAGTGACGCAATCATCGCGACGCACGGCCGCTCCTTCTGGGTGCTCGACGACATCGCGCCGCTGCGCCAGGCTGCTGCTGTGAAAGATGCGAAGGCATACTTGTATGCGCCGCCCACTGCGGTTCGCGTCGATAACGACGGGTTCCTGGGCACGCCGTTGCCGCCGGAAGAACCGCAGGCCGACAATCCACCTAACGGCGCCATCGTCGACTACTATCTCAGCACTGACGCAACGAAAGTCACGCTGCAGATTCTCGACGCGCAGAGTCACGTCATCCGGCATTTCTCTAGCGCCGACAACCAACCTGCGACTCGTCCGCTGCTTGCGATCGCGGAGCGCTGGTTTCCCAGGCCGGAGATGCTGGCGACCAGTGCGGGCGAGCATCGCTTCGTGTGGGATCTGGCTGCGGGCGGCTCCAGCGCTGGCACGGGTGACGATGACGCCGACGATGCAATCGGCTTGCCGTCGGGCCCGCGCGTGGCTCCCGGGACGTACACCGTGCTTCTTTCCGTCGACGACACGGCCCTGAATCGTTCTCTCCACGTGGTCATGGATCCGCGCGCGACGGCGACCCAGCAGGTGCTGGTGCAGCAGTTCACGCTGGGGGAATCCATCTACACGCAGCTGACAGCAAGCCGCAAAGCGATGGCGGAACTGGAAAGCGTGGAGAGCCAGCTGAAGAAACTCGATTCCAGTGACAATCCAGACTCACTGCGCGATGCAATCCACAATGCGCAGGCAAAGCTGGAGAAGATTCGCAACGGCGAGCACGAAACGGCCGACAAGCCGGGCGAGCGCGAGACGGGCCTGGCCGTGGCAACTACCGGACTCGTCACGACACTGCGCATCGTTGAGAGCGGCGACCGCACGGCTCCGGCACAGGCGCTGACCATCTTCGATCAGATGAACAAAGCGTCGACCGCCGCCATCGCGGCCTGGGAAGGCTTCAAGAAGACCGACCTGAACGCGCTGAACGCTGCGCTGGTCCTTGCTCACCATGAGCCGCTGAAGATCGCAGCCATCGAAGAGCAGGTCCACTACGCGATGACGCGCTGACGGCGTTCCTTGTTGCGGCGCCTCCAGTGGGCCGGCCCTCACTGGACCTCCGCCGTGCGATCTCCTTCGTAGTGCATGATGTGGTAGTACGCCTCCCACCCACTCCACACGATGGGCGGCGGCAGATGCGTGAGCGGATCCTTCAGGAAAGCCGCGTACGCCTCGAGGGTCTGTTGCGTGCGGTACACGCCGGTGAACCAGTCGCCGCGATACCAGTTCTTCCACTTGCCGTATTCGGCTGCGGCTTGCGCCCGGCGCACCAGCGCGACGGCCGCCAGAGCATTCGCCGCCTCCTGCTGCGCCTCGGTCATCTTGCCCGCCTGCGCATCCTCGACTGACTTCGCAATATCCAGCAGCATGCGGTTGCTTTCGCGGTTAATTGTAACCATGGTCAGCACAGATGCCTGATAGAAGTGCCGTCGGGCCGGTGGCACCAGAGACTCGGCAGCGACCGCTTTCTTCCACACCGCATCCCAGCGCGGCTGCGCGTCGTCACATTGCTGGATTTCCCGCGCAGCTGTCGTGTGCAGCCACCCCTTGCCGCCAACTCCCGGCCCCGGCCCATAGCCCTGGCCCACCAGCCGCGGCATCGTCCATTTCGGTGACTGCACCGGAATCGCGTACAGCGGCGCATCGATCATCCACGTCTGCAGCATCTGCCGGCCTTCGGTGTGATAGATCTGGTCGCCGTATTCACGCGGCGGATCGCCCTCGTGTCCCGGTTCCAGATGCACGGGCGCGGCGAAATAGTCCTTGTACATGTCGGCGATCGCGGGCGCGGCCTTCGCTCCGAACTCCTCTTCGGCGTATCGCCGGTAGTAGCCGGACGGCGCTTCTTCCCCGCCCGGCAAATGGCCCAGCCATGCATAGTCCATCACCGCGCGAATCGTCAGCGTATAGGGACGGATGTCGCTCGTGTTCACCAGAAAATAATTTGTAGCCTTCGCCCGCACAACTCTTCCCAGTTCGCCCGTGATCCGCTCGATCGGCACCATCTCCGTCAGTTGATTCGTGCGGTTGTTCATCATTGCAACGTGATAATAGGTGCCCTGCCCCCCGGCCACTTGCCCCTTGTCCTGGATGTAGCCATAGCCGTCATCCGCCCACACCGTCATCACTTCCGGCGGAATTTTCAGATAGCCTTCCTGCACCAGCCGCGCGCCCTCCTGCCACAGATCCGTGACAAACTGCGCATCCGGATGCGCGGCGCGCACGATCTTCATCTGCTCGTCGATCGCGCTGCTGATCCGCTTGCCCAGCAACGCATCGTTTCCCTGCACGCTCGGATCCATCGACGCGTAACTTGTGTCCGACAACCCGCGCAGCCCCACGGACCACAGAATCTCAATGTCTTTTGGATAGGCGGCGACCGCGTCTTTCCACGCCCGCTCCAGAATCTCCGGATGCGTCGAGTAGTTGTACGGCACGTCCTTCGGCCAGCGCGCGACGTTGACGCCCAGCGGGATCGCATGATGCTGCGTGACGATCAGTCCGCGCTCGGCGGCCGCTTTGATCTGCGGATCGTCGGGAAAAATCCAGGTTCCCGGCACGATCATGTTGGCTTTCAGGCGCAAACTCGTCTCAAAGACTTTGTCCCAAACCGCAAGCGAAATCCCCGCGTGATCTTTTGCTCCGGGCGCCCACCCCGTCAACAGGTCTTCATCGTTAATGAAGAAGCCGCGGTATTTGAACGCGGGTGCGGGATACGACTTGTTGAGCGTGGCAGGCAGCTCGATGCGCGCGCGGCGCGGCGGCTCGTGATCGGTCCAGTAGTACATGGGATCGACGCCGAGATACTCCTGCGAAAACTGGTAGATCGCATAGATGGTCCCGCGCATGTCCGCGCCGGACAGAACCAGATCCCTTCCCGAAACGGCGATCGAGAACGACTCGGGATCGCTGAGGTTCGCCGGCCGCCTGTCGTCGGGCAACTTCGCCGCTTCGCCAATCAAAACCGTCGCTCCCGAGTTGCCGGCATGGTCCGTAATTTTCGGTTTCGTCCCGAAGACCTTTTCGAAGTCGTTGGCCAGATCGTTCGCCGCCAGACGCACGGGCCCCGGCTCATTCGCGCCGACCACAATCGTTAGGCGCGCGTCAAGCGTGAGCACGGTGTTCGGGGTTGCACCCATGGCGTTGTGGCTCTGTGCAAACGAGCACGACAGGAGCAGAAGCACGGCGGCGATTCCTGCGACGGTCGGCTTGATGAACACTCTGTGGATGGTGTTTCTCTGAGTCATTCCAGTGTCCTGATACTTCGTTTTGCGTTGATTTCGTACGCGGCCCACACTTTATCGGGTGGCGCATGGCGTGTCAACGAGCCAGAGTGTCAGAAAACGGCGGATGTGCCATATGGCGAGACGTACAGCCCTGTTGAGAATTCGCCGGCAGACTGCTTCAGACCCTTCGACACCGTCGGCGCAGACTGATATTGTTTGTATCGCAAATCATTGTTGCCGAAACCAGATCGCGCTGGAGCATAATAATTCTTCGTCCATCTTTCCCCAGGAGTTTTGCCGTGAAACTGCTCACCCGCCGCGACCTCGCCATCGCTCTCCTCTCGATTGTGGGCACCTGCTGCGCCTTCGCTCTCGCCGATCAAAAGCCTGCGATCCTTGGCTGGGCGGTCTACGACTGGAATTCCATTCCGGTCACCAAAACCGACGTCGGCGAAGCCCGGCAGTTCTTCCGCGCGCCGACGGCCACCCTGGATCAGCTCGAGGTCCACGCGACAACTCTGGAGCCGGGCAAACAATCCCATCCGCCGCATAAACATGCCAACGAAGAGGTCATCATCGTCGACCAGGGAACCGTTGAGGCCTTCGGCGAAGGCAAGTGGACGCGCGTCGGCCCCGGATCGGTGATCTTCAACGCATCGAATACACTCCACGCCATCCGCAATGCCGGCGCTGGACCGGCAACGTATCATGTGGTCAGCTTTACCACGCCGGTCACGAAGCAGCTGGAGCAGGAGTCGAAACCCTGACGGGGCGCGTGCCACCGGCAATATTCTCAGGGCATTATTCTCAAAGCGACGGATCATAAGAGCATCATGGCGGACCCCATTCGCGTTGGCATTGCCGGCGCCGGATTTGCGGCGCGTTTTCACCTGCACAATTTACGCCGCGTCTACGGCGTGCCCGTGGTCGTTGCCGGCGTTACCTCGCGCTCGCCGCAAACCCGCGAAGCGTTTGCGCGAGAGAACTCCGTTGCGGCCTTCGACTCCTTTGAGGCGCTCTGCGATGCGGCGGACGTGATCGACCTCTGCAGCCCGCCATCGACCCACGAAGCCCTTGCCGTCGAGGCGCTCCGGCGCGGCCGGCACATCATCGTCGAGAAGCCGTTCACAGGCTTCTTCGGCACAGGCGTTGAGGGCTTCCGAGGCAATGTCGCTCCCAAAGAGCCGATGCTCCGCCAGGCCATCGAAAGCTGCCGCCGCATCGTCGAAGCCGCGCAAGCCAGCGGCAAGACGATCTGCTACGCGGAGAACTGGGTCTACGCGCCCGCGATCCAGAAAGAGCGCGAGATTGTTACAAAAAGCGGCGCGCAGATCCTGTGGATGATGGGCAATCAGTCCCACAGCGGATCGCACTCACCCTATTACAGCCAATGGCGTTTCTCCGGTGGTGGATCGCTGGTGGGCAAAGGCTGCCATCCGCTCAGCGCCGCCCTCTATCTCAAGCGCGCCGAAGGCTCGGCCCGCGACGGAAGCCCCATTCGCCCTGCAACCGTGAGCGCGCGCACCCATGAGATCACGCGGCTGCCGGATTTTCGCGACGAGGGTCACCTGCGCCGCGGTTATCAGGACATCGAAGACTACGGGCAGATGCACGTCACTTTTTCCGACGGCACCATCGCCGACATCTTTTCGTCGGAGCTGGTGGTGGGCGGAGTGAGCAACTGGCTCGAGGTGATGGGCAACAATCATCGCACCCGCTGTCAGCTGAATCCGATCGACGCGCTCACAACCTTCAATCCAGAGGAAGACGCATTTCGTGAGGTCTACGTCACGGAGAAAATCGAGACGAAGCAGGGCTGGAGCCATCCCGCTCCCGACGAGGCGTGGCAGCACGGCTACCCGCAGGAGTTTCAGGACTTCATGGAGAGCATCGCGGCAGGCCGCGAGCCGATGGCCGGCGCGGAACTGGCGCGGGACACGATGGCGACGATCTACTCCGCCTATCTGTCCGCCGAACGCGGTGGCGCGGAAACGGAAATTCCCTTGTAGAAATCAGCGCTGGCGAGCCAGCACCAGCGTAATGTCGTCAGGCTGCTCCTGGGCGCCGATCCAGCTGCGCAGGGTCTGGATCACCTGCTCCGAGATACCTTCGAGACTCAGGTGGCGATGCCGCCGTACGACTTCAAGCAGCTGCGCCTCGCCGAATTCTCCAAAATCGTTTTCGGGCTCGGTCACGCCGTCGCTGTAGGCGATAAGAATGTCGCCGATGCCGAGATGGACGGTGCCCTGCTCCCACACCAGGTCATCCAGCAGGCCCACCACCGATCCGCCGCGATCGAGCCGCGTGACAGAGTCGTTGGCGCGCAACAGCAAGGGCGGCAAATGACCGCCGTTCGAATACACGAGCCTTCGAGTCAATCCGTCGTAGTGCGCCAGGAACAGAGTCGCGTATTTCTCCGGCTGCGTGCTGCGGTAAAGATGGCGGTTGAGCAGCGAGAGAATCTTCGCGGGCTCCTCGAACAGCTCGGCACACTCCACTTCCTGCTCGCCCTCCTGATGCGTACGCGGGTTCAGGAGCGCCGCGGTTCCTTCCGTGATCAGTGTTTCGCCGGCGAATCGGTAAGCCCGCACCGCGGAGTGGAGCGTTGCCATGAGCAGCGCCGCGGAAATTCCCTTGCCGCTGATGTCGCCGAGCGCGACGCCCAGTCCGGTATTGCCGAATAAAAGAAAGTCGTAATAGTCCCCGCTCACGGTGCGCGCTGGCAGGCAGACGCCGTGCAGCTCCAGCATAGGCAGCGCAATCACTCCGTGCGGGAACAGGTTCGCCTGCACCTCCTGCGCGATCGAAAGCTCGTTCTGCAGCCGCTGCTTCTCGCGCTGTTCCACCAGCAATCGCGCCAGCGATGCGGCCATGCTGTTAAAGGAGCGGCTCAGCGCGCCGAGCTGGTCTCTGCGCTTCACCTTGATGCGATGCTCGAGGTTTCCGCCGTCGATCGCCAGCGTGGCCTCGTACAGATCGTGCACCGACCGCGTGATGGTCTGGTTGAGGCGAACCGCTGCCAGAAATGCGAGCAGCTCCAGCACGCCAAAGGCGATGGCGATCGCAATCAGCATCTCGCGCACCAGGTCGCCGATGCTCAGCGAGGTGATGAACAGCCGCCGATAGAGCAGCGAAGGCCGCGAGGTCACATCGGTATAGGTATTCAGAGATTTGCCGCTAGCCCAATCCACCGTCGCCAGCGGCGCGAGAAACGCGACCGGGACGTCGTAGAAATGCAGCGGGCTCGGCAGCGTCCCGCCCACAATCGCATTCTTGCGAGCGTCTGCAATATCCTGTCCGCCAATCTGGACCTGCGCCTCTCCCGGCTTCCGCTGCTGCCCAATCTGAACCGAGGTGTGCGGAGCAGCCGTATTGTCCTGGTCCAGGTCCACATTCGAATAGACGCTCACCCGCCCCAGCCCGTGCGCAAACGCCTCTACGTTTTCCTTCCGGATGGGCACGCTGGAAATTACCACCGTCGTATGCGCGCCAATCGTTCGCTCATCGGCGGCGCGCAGCCACAGTTGGCCGCCATCCATCACAATGCTGCGAAACGGGTACTCTTTCCCCAGCCACGCCGGAAGCGACGGAGCCGGGTTCATCTGTATCGCCGATGGCTCCAGCGCCACTGGTTTCCCATCCTCGAAGGCCGCGACCCTGAGGCCGCTGTACTCATGTTCGGCGGGCTGGTCCCGTTCTTCCAGCAGAGTCACCGCGTGCTGGCGCGGGTTTTGATCGAGCATATGCGCGACGTGCATCGCCAGCGTGCTGTTGGTCGCCGCAATATGTTCCAGCTCATCGTGAACCACGCTGGTCGCCGCAAAAATTGCGAACTGCCCCGAGAAGACGTACAGCAGAATCCCCGCCAGCGTCACAAACAGCACAACCGGCGTCAGCCCCATCAGCAGGTAGGTGACGATCAGCCGATTGCGGACCTTCCAAAGAAGGCGCTGAAAGATGAATCGCCACAGCAACGGAATGCAAAAAATGAGCAGAACAAAAAAGTCCAGCCCGGCCAGATCGCTGAAGACCCGACCTACAGTGCCTGGCAGCCATCCTGGAAGCGAAAGGACCAAATATCCAACAAACAGCCAGAAGGCCCCGCGATGGACAAAACCCTGCGGCGGATCGCGGCGGACGAAGCGAAAGACCGCAACCTCAAACTTTCGAAACATTCCCATTTGTGGCCAGTCTAGAGCATTTCATCCATCAGAGGATGAACCTGGTCAGACCGCGCGCCCTAGACCCGGATGAAGATCTTCCTGCGATAGAGAACCAGCATCGGCAGCCAGCAGGCCAGCGTGAAGGCGATGGAGTAGACCAGCGAGCCGACGCCGGCCGGGTGAATGTGCTCGAAGGTGTGGGCATTGATCCACGCCCCAAGGCTCACGCGCGGGCTCACGCGAATCGCCCACAACGGCGCGACCAGCAGATCGGACATTGCATAGCTGGCAATGGCGTTCATGCCAAAAACCAGCCAGAAGCTCCAGCCCTTTTTCCAGCCCTTGATTTCGATGAGCCAGATGAAGAGAGTCCACAGCACCATCGAACATCCGCCCATGAATAGCACGAAGGAGCTGGTCCACAGCTTCTTGTTGATCGGGAACCACGGATGCCACAGCTGGCCAAGAAGGATCAGGATCAGGCCAGCTACGAGAATCCCGGCGCATTTGCGTTCGATTGAACGGCTGGTGCGC
>JBAVUB010000574.1:0-7454 GCA_049696575.1 Acidobacteriaceae bacterium
CGCTGCAGTCGGATCCTGACGCGCCGAACGCGACGGCGGGGCTGGCTCATCTGCTGATCGACGAGAAGCGTTACGCGGACGCCCAGCCACTGGTGGAGGCGGCGCTGCGGCGGAATCCCGACGACCCGGCGCTCAATGCGCAGTTGGCTTCGATCCTGAACGGCGAGGGGAAGCAGGCGGAGGCGCTGGCGGTGCTGGAAAAGCTGCACAAACTGCAGTCTGCGAGCCCGTCGGTGACGCTGATGGTGGCCGACGCGGACCTGCAGGCGGGCAAGCTGGACGAGGCCGATGGGCTCTACCAGCAGCTTCTGGCGCAGACGCCGAACGATGAGGGACTGCTGGATGCGCGGGGCCAGGTGCTCATCCGGCTGCAGCGGTACCCAGAGGCGATCGCGAGCTTTCGGAAGGCGGTTGCGGTGCGGCCGGACGATGCGGATGCGTGGTCGGGGATCGCTTTTGCCGACTCGGAGGCGCACCAGTACCAGGATGAGCTGGGCGCGCTTTCGATGCGATCAAAATATGCCGAGGAGAACCCAGCTAGTTTATTTCTATGGGCAACGGCGTACGATAATCTTCATCAGAGCAAGGCAGCGGCGGAGTATTACCATCGCTTCCTCGCCGCCGCTCAGGGAAAATTCCCGGATCAGGAGTGGCAGGCGAAGCACCGGCTGACCGCTCTTGGCAAGTAATCGGTGCTCAGGAGTGTGATCGGCAGTTCCGCTGGTACCCGCAGGGTTCAGGCCACCCGTTACTTTCGGATGACGGTGGGCCCGTCTACCACCTTGATGGGTAGCGCAAAGAGTGGAAACTGCGGTATTGTTCTCGGAACGCACTCCCCGGAGGTGCGCTGTGCGGATCGTCGCAGTCGTCGCCGCTGTGGTTTTACCCGCTTCCCTCGCATGGGGGCATGGCATGGACGACCGCGCGCCGGATGCGCGCGAGCTGGCTGACCTGCAGGCGAAGGCCGCGGCCGCTTCTCCCAACGAACAACCGTATATTTACGCTGAGCTGGTGCACTCGATGACCGAGATCGCCACGGCGCAGTATCAGGCGGGGGATCAGCAACAGGCGTCCGTCTCCCTGAAGGCCGCGCAGAGCTACGCCGGGAAAATTCAGATGAGCCTGCTGCGGGACGCGAAGAAGCTGAAGAACGCGGAGATTCTGATCCGTCACACGGCCTTTCGGCTGAAGGAACTGATGACCGGGGCGTCACTCGATGATCGTCCGACGCTGGAGGCCACGATTCAGCAGCTGAATCGGGTGCAGTCGGACATGATGACGCAACTCTTCCGCCGGTAAAAAGGGGAAGGGCCAGGCGCCGCCGGCCAGTTTCGACGAAATCCACCTGGCGAGTCGCACATCAATTGCTGCAAAAGCCCACCTTTTCCCAGGGTGATCCACACCCTTTCAACAGCGCGCAGATGCATGGTGGACAATATTCATCGGGCGATAACAGAATGCGGTGCAAACGCGGGCGAAAAAGGACCCGCATATTCGCTTGATTTTCTCCATTGCCAAGGTGGGGCGCTGTTCGTACTCTGACGTGGCGTTTTTAGAAGTCAAGTTGAGTTCTCTGAAAACTGAATTGGAACGGTAACGCAGCCGCACAGGCGCCACCGCAACTCGCCATCATTCCGGGACACAGACGGAACCATCACGAGGAGCGGTGAGAACGCTGAAGGTGAGACGTTCTGTTCCCCGCATCCTGCGTCTCGGCGGGCACGAGGCGTCGTGCTCAGTGGCAAGCCGGGCGACGGCGCGTATTGCCGGGACGCGGCGGATGCGGTCCATTGAAACCCGCTGACGGGTGCGTCTCTGCCGCGCGCCCTGCTGCAATGCTCCCGCTTGCGCGGGATTTTTGCCAGGAGAGACATGAGACCCAAAAAGACGATTCTTTGCGTTGACGACAATGAGCAGGCCCTGGCGGTGCGCAAATTTCTGCTGGAAACTCGGGGAGGATATCGCGTGGTAGCCGCTCACAATGGGGCCGAGGCGGTGGAACGATTCCGCGCCGGCGGGATCGATCTGGTGCTCAGCGATCTGGTGATGCCGAACATGAACGGGAACGAGATGGTGCAGCGCATGAAGGAAATCGCGCCGGAGGTGCCGATGATCCTGATCAGCGGCAGCGTGAAGACGTATGACCATGGCAACCGCGCCGATGCGTTTTTGCCGAAGGGGACTTCGACGCCGGGGGAGATGCTGGAGAGGATTCGGGTGATGATCGCGCGCAAGCGCGGTCCGAAAAAATCCTTTCGGCCCGTGTTCGATGCACCGGATGCCGTCGCGTTCGAGCCGGTGGCGCACGCCATCGCATCCTGAAGTGCGACGAGAATTCATGAGGGATTCATTCCCTTACGACCCGTAGCCGAGGATTCGCAGGCACCGCGCCATCGGGGAAATCCCGCGTCCATTTACAATCGTCCTGTGGATGCGATGATTCGCGCCGAGCACCTCGGCAAAGTCTACCGTTCAGGAAGGCTTGAAGTTCCGGCGCTGCGCGACGCGACCTTTGCGATCGAGGCAGGGGAGTTTGTGAGCATCGTAGGCCCCTCGGGCAGCGGAAAATCGACCCTGTTCTACCTGCTGGGCGGGCTGACGCGGGCCACGATGGGGCGGGTGTTCATCGGGGGCGTGGATTTTTCGACGCTGGGCGATGCGGAGCGGACGCGCATGCGGCGGGCGCGGATCGGCTTCATTTTTCAGAAATTCAATCTGCTGCCTACGCTCACCGCGCGCGCGAACATCGAGATCGCCTATGAGATTGCCGGGCACAGCGAGCCTCTGGATGAAAATTTTCTGGCGCGGCTTACCGATCTGCTGAATATCGGGGGCCGACTCGAGCATCGTCCTTCCGAGTTGTCGGGCGGGGAACAGCAGCGTGTGGCGATTGCCCGGGCGCTGATCGCGCGACCGTCGATCGTTCTGGCCGACGAGCCGACCGGAAACCTGGATACGGAGAATTCTGACGCAGTGCTGGAGATGCTGCGGCGATCGAGCCAGGAATTGCATCAAACGGTGCTGATGATCACGCATAATCCGGAGGCTGCGGCCATCGCCGATCGCATTATTCATATGCGCGACGGACAGATTCGCGGCATCGAAGCGGGGAAGGGGTCGGTGGGACCCCATAGCTGGTAGGACCACTGTGAGAACAGGGCTTACCACCGCGCCCATGACAAATCGGTGACAACGAACTACTACTTTCGTCCGATAATTATTGACAGGTTGTGCACGGGATATCGAGTTAGACTTGAAGTGGGCTTGTACGGTCAAAACCCAGGAAAAATGGGAACCACACTCAATCCACACGCTGAGGCCGGCGAAGGCGCGAAACACGGATCCAACGGCTCGAACGGTTCCAATGGTTCGAGCGGGTCGGATGGATCCAACGGGTCGCCGGCCAACATCCAGGATCTGCCGACGGAGAAGGCGAACGAGCTCACTCGTGGCCTCGACACGCGCTCGGCGGTCGAGATCGCCCGCATCATTAACCAGGAAGATCAGCGGGTAGCGGCAGCGGTGAAGAAGGCGATTCCGGAGATCGCGCAGGTCATCGACATGGTGGCGCACAGCCTGCGCGAGGGCGGGCGCCTGATTTATATCGGCGCGGGCTCGAGCGGCCGGCTTGCGGCGCTCGACGCCTGCGAAATTCCGGCTTATTTCTCCACCAGCCCGCAGACGGTGCAATACATCATGGCGGGCGGGCCGAAGGCGCTGGCCTCGCCGGTCGAGGTCAACGAAGATTCCGAAGAACTGGGCAAGCGCGACATCGCGCGCCGCCGCCCCAGCCGGAAAGATGTGGTGATCGGGCTCTCGGCGAGCGGGCGCACGCCGTACGTGGTGGCCGCGGTGGCCTATGCGCGCACGCTGGGCGCGAAGACGGCGTGCATTACGTGCAATCCCAACACGCCTCTGGGCCAGGCGGCGGAAACCGCCATCGTGGCCGAAGTTGGTCCCGAAGTAATTTCCGGATCGACGCGCCTGAAGGCGGCCACGGCGCAGAAGATGATCACCAACATGATCACCACCGGCGCGATGACGCGGCTCGGGTATGTGTACGAGAACCTGATGGTGAACGTGCACATGCACAATTCGAAGCTGATCGAGCGGGGCATCGGTATTCTGATGAGGGCCTGCAGCGTCGAGCGCGACAAGGCTGTGGAAGTGATCAAGTCCGCCGGACGCAGCGTGCCTGTGGCTCTGGTGATGCTGAAGGCCGGCGTCGACAAGCCGGAAGCGGTGCGGCGGCTGGCGCGGGCTGAGGGGAATGTTCGCCGGGCTATTGAAGACTCCGTCATGGAGATCTGATCAGAGGGTTCCGGCTGGTATCCGGAAATTCACTTCGATATCGATCTGCACTGGGACTGGATGCCCTTGGGCAGCCGCCGGCGTGAACCGGTACTCGTAGACGGCCGCCACCGCGTATTCATCCGCTCCCATTCCAAGCGGGCGAACGATATAAACCGCACGCGGCAACCCGTTCGTGTCGACCGTCAACGCAATCACGCTCACTCCGGAAAGGCCGGCCCACCGCGCCTCCTGCGAAAGCTGCGGAACTGGAGCATAGCGAAGAATAGGTTGCGTCAGCCCTTTCCTGGCTTGAATAGATCTGCCTCACCCGGCAAGTTGAGCGGTGGCTGGTTTGGATGCAGATACCCCTGGAACAGCCTTCGCCAGTAGAAAGGAGCCTCTTTCGCCGGCTTCTCGTCGATCCCGACCGAGAATGCTCGATCCAGCGCCGCATCGAGGGCTTCGGGATGCGCTGGATCGCGCGAGATCTCGATATCGACCTTGCTATAAAGCTTCGCGCCGATCTTCATGCCGGCCGCAATGTCATAGGGCGGCGTGTGTGAGGTGGTTGGTGCAGAGGCTGTGAGTAAGAGAACTCCAGCCCCGCTCTCCGCCCCCGTATCTCCAGTTGCATATCGCTCAGCAGAACCTGTTCCACCACGACGGCGCTCCGGGAGAAGAACACTTTCTCAGCTGTCCCCACCAGATTCCCCTGGCTGTCGAACGCCAGCTTTCCCCCATCCCACATGCCGCGCAGCATCAGAAACTGCGACTTGAGGCGGGTTTCGAGGTCCTGCTGGGTGGGAGCGTTTTGTGTGCGGCCGGCAGTCGCCGGGAGAACGCACGTACAGAGAACGACCAAGTCCCTGAATTTCATCGACATCACTCTCTCACGAGAAGGGCGGGTCCGCTCTATTCTTCGTTATAATATTCGTTATAAGAGGAGGCGGCTGTGGGTTCTGTCGTCAAAATCACCACTGTTGGCAGTTCTGCCGGCATCGTTCTGCCGAAGGAAGTCCTGGCCAAGCTGCGGGTTGAAAAGGGCGATTCTCTTTACGTGACGGAAACCCCCGGCGGAATTCAGTTGACGCCGTACGATGAGGAGTTTTCGCGCCAGGTCGAAGCGGGCAGGAAAGTGATGCGCAAGTACCGCGACGCCCTGCGCAAGCTGGCCAAATAGGTCCGAGCGATGCCCGTCTGGATTGAGAAGCACGTGGCGTTGGTTTACCACGATGAACTATTGGCGGAACACGGCGGTGCGCCCGGCATTCGCGACCAGGGACTGCTCGAATCGGCGTTAGCCCGACCGAAAAATATCGCTGCCTATGGGAAAGGGAAGCCGACACTGTTTCGCATGGCGGCAGCCTACGCCTCGGGGCTGCTCAGGAACCATCCGTTCATCGACGGCAATAAGCGAACCGCTCTCGTCGTGGCGATTGCTTTTCTGGAACTGAATGGGGTCAGCCTTACCGCGGGCCAGGAGGAGACGTACCTGGCCGTCTACGACCTGGCCGCGGGGCGGATCACCAAAGACGATTTTGAGGCTTGGCTGCAACGGAATTCCACCTGAATTGTCCTGCCACCGTCGCCCCTCTGCCACGAAAGAGTCAGCCAGGCACCACAACCCTCCCGCTATACTCACGGCAGCGCTGTCGCGTTGGCCTCGAGCCCTGTTTGGAGTGGCCCGGGCAAGCGCACGGCGCAGAGGACCCGCTGCTTTGCTTGCGTCTCTGCGATTCATCTGGAATGCGACCAGCGGCCATCGCCTGCGGCCCTGGCGCAGCGAATATCTCAAGTGGCGGATCGAAACTTACTCCGGCATGCACGCTGAGGAGCTGACGGCGCGCGACATGATGGATTTTGTGTGGCGCGAAAAGTGGAACCTGCTGCGCTTCCTGCACTGGACGGATCGCATGGAGGGATGGAAAAAACAGGCGACCGGGAACAGGGAATAGCAACAGCGAATCGTCAGGGGAAGTTGCGGGAGAAGCATGCACGACGGGACGTCAGGCCGGAGCAGAGGGCGGAACAGCCGGCGAGAGTTTCTGAAAAGCGCGGCAGCGGTGGCGGTCACAGGCCTGTCGGCAGCTTTGCCACTGGGATGTGGCGGGCCGAAGACGAAACCCAACAGCCGCGCCATCGCGCCGACGCTCTCCCAGGTGAATGGGCCTCGCTCGCTGCGCGCGCACGCTGCGGCGCACGGCATGCTGGTGGGCTGCGCGGTGAATCCCGACCTGCTGGATGGGGATGCGGATTATGCGCGCACGGTCGCCGAGCAGTGCAGCATTCTGGTTCCGGAAAACGCGATGAAGTGGGCGGCGCTGCGGCCTTCTCCTCAGCAGTTCGATTTTCGCAAGGCTGACGATGTGGTGGTGTTCGCGCTCTCGCACGATCAGAAGGTCCGGGGGCACAATCTGTGCTGGCATAACGCGCTTCCTGGGTGGTTCGCGAGCACCGTGACCCAGGCCAACGCCGCGCAATTCCTCACGCAGCACATTCAAACCGTCGCCGGGCGCTACGCCGGGAAGCTGCATTCGTGGGACGTGGTGAACGAAGCGGTCGACGTGAAGAGCGGGCGGCCCGATGGGCTGCGCGACTCACCGTGGCTGGAGTTAATTGGGCCGGGCTACCTCGAGCTGGCCTTTCGCGCGGCGCGCCAGGCGGATCCGTCAGCGCTGTTGACCTACAACGACTACGGCATCGAACTGGACACGCAGGAGCAGATCGACAAGCGCGGGCAGGTGATGATGCTGGTGCGGCGGCTCAAGGCGCGGGGTGTGCCCATCGATGCGGTCGGCGTCCAGAGCCATCTCACGGCGGGCGACGCGCCGGGGGCAGGACTGATCCATTTCGTCCGCGAGCTGCGCGAAATGGGCCTGCAGGTGTTCATCACGGAAATGGACGTGAACGACCGGAAGCTGCCGGAGTCGGTGCCGGAGCGCGATGCCGCGGTGGCGCAGACGTATCGCGACTACCTGACCATGATGCTGGCCGAGCCCAACGTGAATACGGTGCTGACGTGGGGCATCACCGACCGGTCCACGTGGCTGAACGGGCTGGCGCATGCGTCGCGGCCGGACGGCAAACCGGAGCGGCCGCTGCCCTTCGACTACGATTACAGTCCCACGCCGGCGTTCTTCGCCGAGCGCGACGCGATTGAT
>JBAVUB010000575.1:0-2565 GCA_049696575.1 Acidobacteriaceae bacterium
ACACAGGCCATCACGGCCGTTGGCGGTTTGGCGCTGGCGCGTGCGCTGCGCGTGGCGGAGCTGGCCGACCTGGCTGGAGCGATGACCCTGGAGGCGCTCAAAGGAACGCCGACGCCGTTCGACGAGCGGATTCACGCAGTGCGGCCGCATCCTGGACAAATGGCCACTGCCGCGCATTTGCGCGCGCTGCTCGAGGACAGTGAGATTCGCGAATCGCACCGGCACAACGATCCGCGCGTGCAGGATGCCTATTGCCTGCGCTGCATGCCGCAGGTTCACGGAGCGGTGCGCGACGCTCTTGGGCAAACGCGGACGACGATGGAGATCGAAACCGGCTCGGCGACCGACAATCCTCTGGTTTTCGCCGAGGGAGAAATCCTTTCTGGCGGGAATTTTCACGGCGCGCCGCTGGCGCTCGCGCTCGATACGAGCGCGATTGCGCTCACCACGCTGATGGGCATCGGCGAGCGCCGCATCGATCGGCTGGTGAATCCGGACATTAATGAAGGCTTGCCGCCGTTTCTATCGCGGACGCCAGGCGTGTCGTCGGGCTTTATGATCGCCCATATCGTCGCCGCGGCGCTGCTGAATGAAGCGAAGGTCCTCGCGCATCCGGCCAGCGCCGACAGCGTGCCGACCTCAGGCGGCAAAGAAGATCACGTCTCGATGGGCATGACGGCGGCGCTGAAGTTCCGGCAGATTGTGGACAACGCCGAGCGCCTGCTGGCCATCGAGCTGCTGTGCGCAGCGCAGGCTCTCGAGTATCGCGCCCCGCTCAAGCCGGCGCGTCGCATCGAGCAAGCGGTCACCACGATTCGCCAGATCGTTCGTCCGCTCGACGAAGACCGCGTGCTCTCCACCGACATCGAGTCCCTGGCAACCGCGCTGCGCGACGCCCGCTTCGACGAGTGGCGAAACTGAGAACAGCCGGCAGCAGGTTCATTTCGCGCCCAGCTCCAGCCTCCCAGCTCCCAGCTACAAGCTACCGGCTACAGGCTCGTTGCTCAGTACTCGATCCCCCGCTGCGCCAGGATTCCTTTCTGGTACGCATGCTTTACCTCGCGCATTTCGGTCACCGTGTCGGCGATCGCGACCAGCGAAGGATGTGCGTTGCGGCCGGTGAGGATGACGTGGACCATTTCCGGTCGCGCCTCCAGCGTCTCGACAACTTTGGCCGGATCGAGCATGCCGTAGCTGATGGCGTAGTTGATCTCGTCGAGAATGACCATGTCCCACTCGCCCGAAAGAATGGCTGCGCGCGCTTCATCCCAGGCTTCTTCAACGAGGCGAATGTCTTCAGGATCGGTTTCCGCGCCGCCGATTTTCACGAAGCCGCGGCCCATCTGGCGCAGAACGAAGTTTTCGCCGAAGACCTTCGTCGAGTCGAGCTCGCCATAGTGCCACGAGCCTTTGAGGAACTGCAGCATCAGGACGCGCATGCCGTTGCCGACCGCGCGCAACGCGGTCCCCATGGCAGCGGTGGTCTTGCCCTTGCCAGGTCCAGTGTTGATGAGGATCAGTCCTTTGCGGACGTCGCGAATTTCGGTGGTATCCGTCAATGTTTTTGCTACCCGCTACAGGCTACAGGCTACCGGCCTTCCACGGGCTACAAGCTGCCCGCTCGATGATACGGGTGACCCGCAAGAATCGTGAGCGCGCGATAAATTTGCTCAGCGACCACGACCCGCGCCAGCTCGTGCGCCATCGTCATGGTCCCGAGCGACAGCAGCAGCGCCGCACGTTTACGCGATGCTGTGGACCAGCCATCAGCAGGCCCGATGGCAAAGACGATGAGCTGCCGCCCCCCATCGCGCTCGCGGCCAAGCCACTGCGCGAAATCTTCAGACGCCATTGCCTTCCCGCGTTCGTCGAGCAGGACAACCAGCGGCGTGGTGCGCGCTCGCTCGCGGTCCACAGCCTCCCAAAACGCTTCTTCAGAGCGAAACAACGGCGCGTCGACGCCCGATTTGCCAGGAAGAAGCGGCGCAATGCGATCGAGGTACAGGCGCGCCAGCTCGTCGAACCCTTCGCGCGGACGCGCTCCGATCGCCGCAATTCGAATCTTCACGGATCAAGCCGCAGAGGCGCTCGGCTTTCTCATCAGCTTCGAACCCAGAAAGGCGAGCAGGCCGATGATGGCGCCAGAAATGACGCCGACCATCGGTCCGGTTACCGACATCACCAGTTTGGGCGAGAGTCCTGCCGGCATCGACTTCAACATCGCCGCTTCCTGCGGATGGTTCGCGATGTAGGTGTTGAAGAGCAGCACGTGGCACGCCGTGATCCAGATGCTGTTGACGATGCCAACGAAAAAGCCGATGAGGAACGCCCGCGATCCCGCACGCGCGATGATCCATGCGCAGATGAGGAAGATGGCCAGCCAGCAGTACGGCTCGATTTTCGACGAGATAAAGAAGACCGTGCCGATTCCCATGGCCAAGCCGAACAGCGACAGCAGGAACACGAGTTTCCAGTTCATTGCGCCCTTAGTTCCCTTTCCTGGAATTCGAGTGGCAACAGGCTACCACGCGCCGCTCGGCTGCGACGAGCAGGCCTCTGCGCCGG
>JBAVUB010000576.1:0-9154 GCA_049696575.1 Acidobacteriaceae bacterium
CGCCACCGCCGCAACCCCGGCCGCCGCAGCGCCTGTCATAAACGCGCGCCGGTTCATATACGTCTGCTTCGGCGTAATTTCCGAAGAGGGAATCTCGCTCTTTGTCCGTATCAACATGACTACCTAATTTACCCCTCTCCTCATTCGACGCACCAGAACCACTTCCGATTCTCGCCACAGGTTACCGGCTACCGGCTCCTGGCTGCTACCCTGATTACGCCGTCACCCCGCCCACCGGATCACATAGCACCATGCGAACCGCCTCGCTCCTCGTGTCTCTGACGTGTCTCGCCAACGCGCTGGGTGCCCCACATCTGCTGGGTGCAACACATCTGGCCGGTTTTGCCAGATGTGGGATGTCGGCTCTCGCCCAGCCCCAACCGTCCCAACCCATTCCCGTCAAAGTCGTCATCGTCACCACCTTTGAAGTCGGCGCCGACACCGGCGACAAGCCTGGCGAATTCCAGTACTGGGTCGAGCGCGAGCACCTCGACCGCGTCCTTCCCTTTCCCGGCGGCGTCCACGACCTCCGCACCAACGCCGACGGCTCCATCCTCGGCATCGTCACCGGCATGACCATCGGTCCCGCCGCCAGCTCCATCATGGCTCTCGGCCTCGATCCCCGCTTTGACCTCACCCACGCCTACTGGCTCCTCGCCGGCATCGCCGGTGTCGACCCCAACGTTGCCTCCGTCGGCTCCGCGGCCTGGGCCAAATGGATCGTCACCGACATCCGCCAGGAAATGGACCCCCGCGAAGCTCCGCCTGACTGGCCCTACGGCATCTTCGCCATCGGCTCCACGCGCGCCGGCGCCCTGCCCGAACCCAACCGCGTCTGGGGTACTGAACCCCGCGCCTACTCCCTCAACGCCGCGCTCGCCGACTGGGCCTTCGGCCTCACCAAAGACATCTCCCTCCAAATCCCAGCCATCGCCACGCCCGAAGTCGCCGCCTTCCGCGCCACCTACACCGGCTTCCCCAACGCCCAGCGTCCACCCTTCGTCCTCGAAGGCGACATCCTCGCCTCTGACTCCTACTGGCACGGCGTCATCCTCAACCACTGGGCCGAGGACTGGGTTCGCATCCACACCCACAACCAGGGCCGCTTCGTCATGACCGCGATGGAAGACTCCGGCGTCGCCGAAGCTCTCACCCGCCTCGACCACATGCATCGCGCCGACTTCCGCCGCTTCCTCGCCCTCCGCACCGCCTCCAACTACTCCACGCAGGCCCCTGGCCACTCCGCTGCCGAATCGCTCACCGCCCCCTACATCGGCGGCATCCCCGCGCTCGAATCCGCCTACCGCGTCGGTAGCCCCGTCGTGCACATTCTCATCGACCATTGGGACATTTACCGCGACCATCTCCCCGGCGACCAGCCCCATTGACTCTCCGTACACCTTGATCTCCAGCCGGAGTCCATTGACACTGGCTCTGCACCTTTCGCTCTCAGGAAAACCATGCTCCCATCCCATCCGCTACCTCGCTGCCTGCGCCCCTTCCTCTTCGCTTTCATCCTCACAACCGTCACGCTGGCAGCGGCCCAAACGCCGCCCGAGCCCACCAGACCCTCGGCACAGTTCGTCGAAACCCTCCATGCCGAATACGAACGCGGCGAGTATCAGCCCAAAGCTCCCCGCGAAAGCCGCTGGCTCGATCAGGGCGAGCGCTACACCGTCCTCGAGAATTCCGCGACCAAATCCGGCGCGCAGGACCTGGTCGCTTACGACACGGCTACCGGCACGCGCTCCATCCTCGTCTCCGCTCAAAAGCTGATTCCCGCGGGACAATCCTCTCCTCTGCGCATCGATGGCTACCAGTGGTCCGGCGATGGCAGCCAGCTCCTCATCTTTACCAACGCCCAACGCGTGTGGCGGCAGCGCACGCGCGGCGATTACTGGGTTCTCCGCCTCTCCGACGGCCATCTGACCAAACTCGGCGGCGACGCTCCTGCCTCCACGCTCATGTTCGCGAAATTCTCCCCCGACGGCCGCTCCGTCGCGTATGTGCAGGCCAACAATATTTACGTTCAGGATCTGGCCGGCGGCGCGATCCGCCAGCTCACCCACGATGGTTCCTCCGACATCATCAATGGCACCACCGACTGGGTTACTGAGGAAGAACTCGACCTGCGCGACGCCTTTCGCTGGAGCCCCGATTCCGCGTCCATCGCCTATTGGCAGTTCGACCAGTCCGGCGTCGGCGAATACACCCTCGTCAATGACACCGATACCTCCTACCCAACCCTGTTTCGTTATCGCTATCCGCAGCCCGGCGGCACCAACTCTGCCGTACGCGTGGGCGTCATTAGCGCCCAGGGCGGCTCAACCCAGTGGATCGACCTGCCCGGCGATGCGCGCAATCAGTACATCCCGCGCATGGAGTGGATCGGCGATTCCGACGAGCTCATTCTCCAAAGCCTCAACCGCCTCCAGAACACGAATCGCGTTCTCGTCGCCAGCGCTCGCACCGGTCAAACCCGGATGCTCTTCGAAGACAAGGACCCCACCTGGGTCGACATCGTCGATCAATTCGAGTGGCTTTCCGCCTCGGCAGACCATCGCAAAACCGATCTGCTGTGGCTCAGCGAGCGCGATGGCTGGCGTCATGCGTATCTCATCTCGCGAGCCACCGGACAGTCCCGCCTCATCACGAATTTCGACGCCGACGTCATCCAGCCCGTCCTGCTCGATGAAGCTCACGGCTTCTTCTACTTCCTCGCTTCCCCTGGGGACCCCATCCGTCGCTATCTCTATCGCTCGCGCCTCGATGGAACCGGAACGCCCGAGCGCGTAACCCCTGCGGATGAGCCCGGCACTCATGGCTACAACGCATCGCCGAATGGCCAGTACGCCATCCACATTTACTCCAGCGCCACGCATCCCCCCAGCTTCGAGCTCATCAGCCTCGACTCGCATCAGGTCGTGCGCAGTCTCGTCACCAACGACGACCTGGTCCAGAAAGATAATGCCCTCGATCCCGAGCCCGTTGAGTTCACCGAAACACCGGTGAGCGACGGCGCAAAGCTCAGCACCTTTGTCGTCAAACCTCCCGCTTTCGACGCCGCGAAAAAATATCCCATGCTCGTCTACGTCTACAGCGAGCCCGCGGCCTGCATGGTGGAAGACGCCTGGCGCTTTACTCACCTCAAAGCCATCGCCCGCGAAGGCTATGTCGTCGTCAGCTTCGATAACGAAGGCACTCCCGCTCCCCGCGGCCGCGCCTGGCGCAGATCCATCTACCGCCAGATCGGCTTGCTCAATTCCGCCGAGCAGTCCCAGGCCATCACCGCCTTCGAGCACTCCCATCCCTTCATCGATACCACCCGCGTTGGCATGTGGGGACACAGCGGCGGCGGCTCCGCCACCCTCAACGAAATGTTCCGCTATCCTGGCCAGGTGCGCGCAGCGGTCGCATCGTCACCCGTGCCCGACGAGCGGCTCTACGACTCCATCTATCAGGAACGCTACATGGGTCTGCCTGCCGACGACCCGAAAGGCTACCAGGACGGATCCGCCGTCAGCGTCGCCGACGGTCTCACCGGCCGCCTGCTCATCATTCACGGCTCCGGCGACGACAACGTCCACTTTCAGGGCACCGAGGAGCTCGTCAATCGTCTCATCGCCCTCGGCAAGCAGTTCGACTTCATGGATTACCCCAACCGCACCCACGCCCTCCGCGAAGGCCCCGGCACCACCGTGCACGTCGATACCCTGCGCTTCCGCTTCCTCGAGGAGCACATCCCGCCCGGGCCACAATAATTGGGTCTCCGGTTTCTCACTCGTTCTGCCCGCTGCGCCCTTGCTCGCAACTCGCTCGCCGTTCGCTCGTCTTTCGCTGGGAGTTTTAGCTCCGGGCTCCCGGCTCCCAGCTCCCAGCTATAATGGAGACTTCCTGCACCACAGGAAATCCGCCTCTCCGCGCGCCCCGGCCCGCGAGAGCGCCGCCACAGAAAAGGCTGTCACCATCCCATGATTCGCTTCCTTCAGCAAAAGACAAACTTCACTAAGTACCTCTTCATCCTGATCATCGGCGGCACCTGCGTCACCATGGTCATCTTCCTGGTGCCCGGCATCTTCAACGACTCGACCACCGCCTCTGATACCTACGCCTCCATCCGCCATGGCGGCATCCTCGGTCGATTCCTCCCCGCTTCGGAGACCATCCCCATCGTCGACGTGCAGCAGACCGCTCGCCGCATGATGCGTGGCCAGCAGATTCCCGATGCGCTCATGCCCATGCTCATGCAGCAGGCCGGCCAGGTCGTCATCCAGCAGCACATCATGCTGGAAGAAGCCCACCGCCTCGGCGTCACCGCCTCTGACGACGACGTTCGCCGCTTCCTCCACACCGGCGTGTGGGGCCAGTACCTCTTCCCCGACGGAAAATACATCGGCGACGCCCAGTACGCCGAGTTCATCTCCCAGAACTTCAACGTCACCACCGACAAATTCGAAAGCGAAATCAAGCAGCAGATCGTCTCCGACCGCCTCCGCGACCTCATCACCGCCGGCGTCTCCGTTTCCGACGCCGAGGTCCGCGATTCCTACCGCAAAGAAGGCACGAAGATCAAGTTCGACTATGCCGTCCTCAGCGCCGACGATCTCCGCAAGACCATCAACCCTACTGACACCGAGCTCCAGGCTTTCTATACCCAGAACGCCTCGCGCTACATCAACGCCGACCCTGAGACCCGCAAGATCCAGTACGTCAGCATCACCGATACCGATCTCCCCGGCGGCAAACCGCAGATCAGCGAGGCGGAGATCCAGCAGTACTACAGCCAGAATCAGCAGCTCTATCGCGTTGACCCGCAGGTCAAAGTCCGCCACATCCTTATTTCCGTCGATCCCAATGCTGGACCCGGCGCCGATGCCGCAGCCAAAGCCAAAGCTCAGGACATCCTCAACCAAATCCGCAAGGACAACGGCAAAACTTTTGCCGACCTCGCGAAGAAATATTCCGACGATCCTGGCAGCAAGGATCAGGGCGGCGAGCTGGGCTGGATCAAGCACGGCACTACCGTCGCTGAATTCGATCAGACCGCCTTCGCCCAACAGCCTGGCCAGATTTCCGGCCTCGTCCGCACTCGCTTCGGCTATCACATTATCCAGACCGAAGAGAAGCAGGACGCGCACGTCAAGTCGCTCGATGAAGTGAAAGCTTCCATCATCGACACGCTCACCAAACAAAAGGACGCTCAGGTCGAGCAGGCTTTCGTCAATCAACTCGCCACTGACGCGCAGAAATCCTCGCTGGCCCAAGCCGCCGCAGCGCATCATCTCCCCGTCCTCACCAGCGATTACGTCGCCACCGGAGCCACTCTGCCCGGCATCGGCGACAGCTCCAAACTCCTCACCGCGGCGTTCGCTGCCAAACCCGGAATCGTCCAGGTGGCCGGCACCAGCGACAACAGCTTCGCCGTTTTTGAGGTCGCCGACATCAAGCCCGCGCACACCCCCACCTTCAACGAATACAAGGCGCACGTCCTCGACGATTTCCGCGATCAGCAGGTCACTTCCCTGCTCGCCCGCAAAACCAGCGAGCTTGCCGATCGCGCCCACGCCGAGCACGACCTCGCCAAAGCCGCTAAAGAAGTCGGCGCTACCATCAAAACCAGCGACCTCGTCGGCCACGACGCGCAGGTTCCCGACATCGGCTCGCTCGCTCAGGCAGCGCCTGCCCTCTTCGACCTCAACGTGGGTCAAATCAGCAATCCCCTCAACAACGGAGCCACCGGCGTGGTCGCCAAAATCGTCGACAAGCAGGAACCCTCCGCCGACGACATGACCAAAAACTTCGACTCCACCCGCGACGCCCTCCTCAACCAGCGCCGCGACCAGATGTACTCGGTCTTCGTCTCCAACCTGGTCTCTACCTACGAAAAGGCCGACCGCGTCCTCGTTAACCGCAAGCTCCAGCAGCAACCCGGCCCTCTCAACGGCACGTAGATTGCCGCACTATCCAAAGCAACAAGGCCCGCGTCGCGCGAATCTCTTCAACGATGCGGGCCTTTTCGTTGCACACTATTCCTGACAGGTTTCTTCATGCCCTTTGAGCGCTCCTCGGGACTCCTGCTGCACATTGCTTCTCTGCCTTCGTTGGGTGGCATCGGCGATCTCGGCCCCGCCGCCTATGCCTTCGCCGACTTTCTCGCCGCGTCGAAGCAGCGCCTCTGGCAGGTTCTTCCCCTCGGCCCCACCGGCTACGGCAACTCGCCCTACGCGTCGCTGTCCGCCTTCGCCGGCAATCCCCTGCTCATATCCCTTGAAAATCTCGCCGACCACAACTGGATCCAACGCGATCGCCTCGCCTCGCTCGCCGGCCCTGATGGCGACATCGACCACGAAGCCGTCTTCGCCCAAAAACTCCCCCTCCTCGAAGAAGCCGCTCGCAATTTCCTCCACCATCATTCCGCAGAAGAATGGCCCGCCTTCGAGGGCTACTGCCGCGAGAACGCCACCTGGCTCAATGACTGGGCGCTCTACTCCGTCCTGCGCCGAAAATTCGACTACGCCTCCTGGAATGACTGGCCCAGCGATGTTAAACACCGCGAGCCCGCGGCGCTCGACCGCCTCCGCCTCGAACACGGCGAAGAACTCGCCATCGCCCAGGCTTTGCAGTTCGCTTTCGACGAGCAGTGGAGCGGCCTCCGCACATACTGCGCCGCCCGCGACATCCGATTCATTGGCGACATCGCCATCTTCGTCAACTACGACAGCGCCGATGTCTGGACCCACCCCGAACTCTTCGAGCTCGACAAAGATCTCCTGCCCATCCGCGTCGCCGGCGTCCCGCCTGACTACTTCTCTCAGACCGGCCAGCGCTGGGGCAATCCCCTCTACAAATGGGATGTCCTCCAGCAGTCCGGCTTCGCCTGGTGGGTCGACCGCATCCGCCGCGCGCAATTCCTCTACGACGTCATTCGCCTCGACCACTTCCGCGGCTTCGAGGCCTACTGGGCCATCCCCGCCCGGGACGAAACCGCCGTCAATGGCAAGTGGGTCAAGGCCCCGGGCACCGCGCTCTTCCAAAAACTCCACGACGAACTCGGCGAACTCCCGTTTATCGCCGAAGACCTCGGCCTGATCACCAAAGAGGTGGATGCTTTACGTGAACAATTTCACCTTTCCGGCATGAAAGTATTGCAGTTTGGATTCTCCGGCCGCGGTGCACACATCCACCTGCCCCATCGATTTGTCACCAACACGGTGGCCTATACCGGAACCCACGATAACGACACCACCCGCGGCTGGTGGGAACACGGCGCAACCAAAATTGAAAAAGAAGCTGTTCGCGACTACCTCGGAGTCACCGGCGACGATGCCGTCTGGCCCCTCATCCGCGCCACCGCATCCTCATTCGCCGACCTCGCCCTCTATCCCGTCCAGGACATTCTCGAACTCGGCAGCGAAGCCCGCATGAACGTCCCCTCGCGCCCCACTGGCAACTGGAGCTGGCGACTCCAGCAAAACGCCCTCACCCCGCCCCTCGCCCAAAAACTAGCCGCATTAACCGAAGTCACCGACCGCGACAAACACGATCCGCCATCCTGAGCTACGATTTGTCATCCCGAACGAAGCAAAGCGTAGTGAAGGACCTTGCGTTTGCTTTTTCTAAACAAATGCGGGTGCCCCGGGTCTCGCTTTTGAGACCCGGGAAAGCGCGAGAGCGCCCACCCTTTTCTGTGCCCTGAGCCCTGAGCCCTAAACTCTAATCCCTGTCTCTCGCCAACAGCGCCACCGGAAACTCCGCAAAAACACTCCGCAGCGCCACCCGCCCATCCGCCTCCACCCGCACCATCTCCCCGGTGAAGACGTTCTCCAGTGCCGCTCCCGCCATCTCCGGCACGATCAGTTCCCCCCGTCCCCACGCCCCGTTGAGCGGCAGCCGCGTTTTCCCATCCATCAGCGTGTAAGCAAACCGCGGAACCACCGCCAGCACCCTGCCGCCACGGGAAAACGCAATCACGTGCTCAGCCTCGTCGTTTGTAACCGCCACCGGCACATAATCCCCGCGCCTGAACGTATCCGCCATCCGATTCCGCAGCTCGAGCGCCCGATGCATTGTCCACAGCTTCACCCGTCCGTCGCCCAGCCTATCCAGCACATCGCGGCAAACCGCCAGCTCGCCCTGGCTCGTCGCCTGTTCCTGCATCGCTTCCAGAGCCTGCCGTCTCAGCTCGTAATCCACCGGCCGCCGATTATCCGGATCCACCAGGCTCAATTCCCACATCTCCGTACCCTGATAGAAATCCGGAACCCCCGGCGACGCGATCTTCAGCACCACTTGCGCCAGCGAGTTCACCGCTCCAAACAACTCCAGCGCCGGCAGAATCTCCCTCATCGTCTCCACAAAGCGCGGCTCGCGCCCTCGCTCATCGGGCATCAGAATCCTCCGCAGGAAACCATGCACCGCCCGCACGTACGCCGGGTTAGGATTCGTCCAGCTCAAGCTGACTTTCGCCTCGCTCAGCGCCTTGGTCATGTACTGCTGCATGCGCGCTAAGAAGTCCTCGCGCTCCGCCTCATTGCGAATCTTCCACGGCCACGCCCCCGCCAGCGTCTGGTAGATGAAGTACTCCTCGTTCGCGCTCGGCGCCACCCGCCCATCTTCCAGCGTCCGCTTGTGCCGCGCATTCAGCCGCACCCACCTGCGTACATACGAAGGCCACATGTAGGTCATTTCCGACAGCACGTTCAGCCGGTTCCGCACATCCTCGCTGCGTTTGGTATCGTGCGTCGACGTCGCCAGCATCGCATCCGGAGCCGCCCGCAGCCGCCCGCGGTTCGCCTCGTGAAATTCCTCCGTTGCAATCCCGAACGCCTCCATCGAACCGCCCACGTCGTTCGACGCGATGAACCGGTTGTAGACGTAGAACGCCGTGTCCTCCACCCCCTTCGCCATCACCGGCCCTGTCAGCTGCTGGAACTTCAGCGCAAAATACAGTTCTCCCTGATCGATCTCCGCCCCGCTCCGTCCCTGCAGCAGCAGCGTGTTCTCCAGAAAATCGAACACCGACTCATCCGTCTCCCGGTTCCGCTGCTTCGCCCGGCCAATCGCCTGCCGGATAAACGCCTGATCCCCCTCCGTGTACTGCCCGCGATCGTCGATGTATGTCCGATACACCGGAAAGCACGCGATCGTCTCGCGA
>JBAVUB010000577.1:0-3260 GCA_049696575.1 Acidobacteriaceae bacterium
GCCCGCGACTCAGGCCCAGCCCGAAGCCCCCCCCGCCGCCACGCCCGGCGCTGCCGACTCCACCCTGCGCGTCGACGTCGAGCTGCTCAACCGCATGATGAATCTGGTCGGCGAGCTGGTCCTCACCCGCAACCAGATTCTCCAGGCCACCAACGCCGACGCCAATTTCTCCGTACTGGGCCGCCGCCTCGATATGGTCACCGCCGATCTGCGCGAATCCGTCATGAAGGCGCGCATGCAGCCGGTCAGCCATCTCTTCTCCCGCTTCCCCCGTCTGGTGCGCGATCTCGCCCTCAACCTCGACAAGCGCGTCCGCCTCGAAATGGAAGGCCAGGAGACCGAACTCGACAAGAGTCTGCTCGAAGCCATTCGCGATCCCCTCACCCATTCCATCCGCAACGCCATCGACCACGGCATCGAGATCCCGGAGGTTCGCGTCGCTCAGGGCAAACCCGCCGAAGGCCTGGTCCGCCTGCGCGCCTGTCACGAAGGCAGCCACGTCATTGTCGAAGTCCACGACGACGGCGCCGGCATGAGCATCGAGCGCATCCGCCAGAAAGCCGTCGAGCGCCAGCTGGTTTCCCCGCAGCGCGCCGAGCAGATGAATGAGCGCGAAATCCTGCAGCTCATCTTCCTGCCCGGCTTCTCTACCGCCGCCGCCGTCACCAGCGTCTCCGGACGCGGCGTCGGCATGGACGTAGTCCGCACCAACGTCGAAAAAATCGGCGGCAAGGTTGAAGTCGACAGCCACGCCGGCAAAGGCACCATCCTGCGCCTGCGCATCCCTCTCACCCTCGCCATCATTCCCGCTCTCATCGTCCACAGCCGCGGACAAAATTTTGCCGTTCCCCAGGCTTCGCTCACCGAGCTGGTCCACATGAGCGCCGGGGAAACCGACAGCCGCATCGAGTGGCTTGAAAACGCGGCTCTCTATCGCCTGCGTGGACGCCTGCTCCCTCTCGTCTTTCTGGACCGCCTGCTCCAGCAGCCCGCGCGCGAGCGCACTGCTCCCTGCGACATCGCCATCCTCAACGCCGATGGCCGCCGCTTTGGCCTGGTCGTCGACGGCCTCGCCGATCCGGAAGAAATTGTCGTCAAGCCCCTCGCCGCCGTGCTGCGCGAAATCGGCCACTACGCCGGCGCCACCATCCTCGGCAACGGAGAGATGGCTTTGATCCTCAACCCCGGCTCGATCGCCCAGAATGCCAACGTCACCCTCACCTCGGAAGCCGACGACGGTCTCGATGAAAATCGCGCTGGCCGCCAGGACTTCCTCCTCGTTGAAACCGGCAACCGCCGCGCCGCATTGCCGCTGGAAACCGTGGTGCGCATCGAGCGCATCCCCCGCTCCCGCATCGAACGCGCCGGCTCTCGCCCGGTCCTGCGCTTCGAGGGCCAGCTCCTGCCGCTCGACGATGCTGCTGCCGAGTTCATTGACTCGAGCGACGATCCCGAAGCCCAGACCACCGTGGTCGTTTGCCGCGACGGCGATCGCCAGGTCGGCATGACCGTCTCCCAGGTCCTCGACGTTACCGGAGGCAAACAGCTCGAGCAAGCCGGCACCGGCGGCGTCGCCGGCGGCATCACCCTGCTCCATGAGAAGGTCACCGGCATCGTCAGTCTTTCCGGCATCCCCTCGCTCGAATGCGTGGCGGAAACTCCGGCCATCGAAGACTTCCCGTCCGCGGAGGAACACCTATGAGCGACGTGCAAGCCAGTTCAACCCAGGAGGTCTGCTCGGTGCAGGTGGGTGATACCCTCTACGGCGTCCCCATCGCCCATGTCCTCGAAATCCTCGGCAAACCCGCCACCCAGCCCGTTCCTCTCGCCCCCTACTTCGTCGGCGGACTCGTCCACTATCGCGGTGAAGTGCTGACCGCCGTCTCCCTGCGCCGCCTGCTCGGCATGGAGCCCGCCAAAACTCCCGAGGATGTCCTGGTCTTTGAAAATCCCGACGGCCTCTTCGGCCTCTTCGTCGACTCCGTCGGTGAAGTCCTCCACGTTTCCCAGGCCGAGCATGAACCCAATCCGGCGACCCTCGAAGGCCGCCGCCAGCAGCTTTTTGCCGGAGCCTGGAAGCTCAAGGACCGTCTCCTCGTCAGCCTCGAACCCGAGCGCCTGGACCCCATGCGCCTCGCCAGCGCCTTCCCGGCCTGACCCCGGGCAGCGGAAAGGATTTCCATGCGCGCCCTGGTCGTGGACGATTCGCGCTTCATCCGCAACTATCTCCACTCCCTCTTTGCCGAACACGGCGTCGAGTGCGTGGAAGCCGCTGACGGCGAGCAGGGCCTCAACTGCCTCCGCCACCTCGGTCCCTTTTCCGTTGCCCTCGTCGACTGGAATATGCCCGTCATGTCCGGCTTTGAGATGCTTGAGGCCGCCCGCGCCGATCCCGCCTTCGACACCACCAAAATTGTCATGGTCACCACCGAAGCCGAAAACGACCACATCGAAGCCGCCCTGGGAGCCGGCGCCGACGAATACCTCGTCAAGCCCTTCGACGAAGCCGGCCTCTTCGACAAGCTCCGCATGGCGGGGGTCGACGAGCCGTGAACCCCGCCCCCGACCCCGCCTCTCCGCGCAAAGTCCGCGTGCTGCTGGTCGATGACTCGGCCGTCATGCGCAGCCTCCTGCGCATGGTTCTCGAGCCGCAGCCCTTCATCGAAATTATTGCCGCCGCCGCCAGCGGCGAAGCCGGTCTCGCTGCCTTTCAAAGCCTTCACCCCGACCTCGTCCTCCTCGACATCGAAATGCCCGGCATGAACGGGCTCGAAGTTCTCTCCGCCATCCGCCGCAGCGATCGCCGTGTCCCCGTCATCATGTGCAGCACCCTCACCTCGCGCGGCGCCCGCATCACCGTCGAAGCCCTCACCCGCGGCGCCACCGACTACGTCACCAAGCCTGGCGCGCAAAACGGCATCCGCGAGGGCGTCGAAACCCTCACCCGCGAGCTGCTTCCCAAAATCCTTGCCCTCTTTCCCCAGAAGGCCCGGCTCTCCGTCGCCCCGCCTTCTCCTGAACCTCATCCCGCCGAACCTCGTCCCACCCTCCCGCCCTCCGCGTCTCTTCCGCCGAAGATGGTCGTCATCGGGACCTCCACCGGCGGCCCCGCGGCTCTCGAACTCGTCCTCCCCAAAATTCCCGCCGGCTTCCCGCTGCCCATCCTCATCGTGCAGCACATGCCGCGCCTCTTTACCGGCCTGCTCGCCGAGCGCCTCAACAGCCTCTGCCCCCTCCATGTCAGCGAGGCCGCGCCCGAC
>JBAVUB010000578.1:0-5988 GCA_049696575.1 Acidobacteriaceae bacterium
GGTGAGCACGGCCGCCCCCTTTGCAACTCCGGCCGAACCGGCCCCCGCAACGGATCCGCAAGTCACCCCGTCTCCCGCCGAAGTCGCCATCGTTCCCGCGTCCGAGCCAACCACCCCGGTTGACCTAGCCGCCAACAGCAACGGCGCCCATCCTTCAGAGCCGGAACCGGCCGACGAGCCCAGCGAGTCCCTCCACCATGGTTGACCTCGTCGATCGCGCGCGCGCCGCCGTCACCGAGCGCGCCGAACTCCCCGGCATGAGCCTGCTCGAGCATCTTGCCGAGCTGCGCCGCCGCATCATCCATTCCGCCATCTATCTCATCGTCGGCTTCTTCATCGCATGGTTCTTCCACGAAAAGATTTACTACTTCATGGAAAAGCCGATCCTCATCGCGCTGGCCAAACATCACCTGCCCACCCAGCTCGTCTATCACAACCCCATCGACCCCTTTAACATGTACCTGAAGATCAGCTTCATGGCAGGCTGCATCCTCGCCTGTCCCTTCGTGCTCTACGAAGTGTGGCTGTTCATTTCCCCCGGACTCTACAAAAACGAGCGCCGCTACGTCGTCCCCTTCATGTCGGCGACTATCGGCCTGTTCCTTGCCGGCGCGTATTTTGGATACCGCTGGGTCTACCCCGGCTCGCTCGATTTTCTGCTCAGCTTCAACCAGGATTTCCGCGCCCTCATCGAGATCAACGAGTACACTGACCTCTTCCTCACCGTGATCCTCGGCCTCGGCATCACCTTTGAGCTGCCTATCCTTATTATGTTTCTCTCCATCTTCGGCATCGTGAGCCCAAAATTCCTCTGGAAAAACTTCCGCTACGCCATCCTCCTCATCTTCATCATCGCGGCCATCATTACGCCCACCTCCGACGTGCTCACCATGTGTGTTTTTGCCAGCCCCATGCTCGTTCTCTACCTCCTCGGCATCGGCGTGTCCTGGATGGTCCACCCCACGACGCGCAAAAGACGCGCCGCCAAGGCTGCCGCGTGAGACGATCCATCCTCCTCGCCGTCCTGTTGACGGCCATAGCTGCCGACAGCAACGCGCAGAGCCCGCAGAGCCTTCCCCAGTTTGACGGCAAGCGCGCCCTCGACTACACCCGACAGTTTGTCGCCGTCGGCCCGCGCTGGATCGGCAGTCCCGGCCACGCCAAAGCCGAAGCCTTCCTGAAAAACCAATTCCGCCGCGACCAGTTAGAAGAGGACACCTTCACCACCAACACCCCGGCCGGTCCCATGGAGATGCACAACTTCATCGTGCGTTTTCCGGGAAAGAAAGACGGCGTCATCGTCCTCGCCTCGCACTACGAGACCAACTACCCGCTGCGCAATATTCATTACATCGGCGCAAACGATGGCGGCTCGACCACCGGCCTGCTGATCGAGATTGCCAATTACCTGCGCGGCAAAACCCTCGATGGCTACAGCGTCTGGCTGATCTTCACCGACGGCGAAGAAGCCATCAAAAGCTGGACCGACGCCGACTCCGTGTACGGCAGCAAGCATCTCGCGGAAAAATGGCAGGCTGACGGCACGCTGAAACGCATCAAGGCCTTCATACTCGCCGATATGCTCGGCGATCGCGACCTCGACATCCAGCGCGACCTTAACTCCACGCCCTGGCTCGAAGACCTGATCTACCAGGCGGCGAGCGAATACGGCTGGCAATCCTATTTCTTCGAAACCAAAACCGCCGACGAAGACGATCACCTGCCCTTCGTCCATCGCGGCGTGCCCTGCGCCGACCTCATCGACCTGGACTACGGCTACAACAATGCTTACTGGCACACCGCCCAGGACACGATGGACAAGCTCAGCGCGAAGAGTCTGACCATCGCCGGCGACACGATCCTCGAAACCATTCGCCTGCTCGATCAACGCTAGCGCCCCGATGCCCCACCACTGGCTCGCCTTCTTTGCGCTCGTCGCCGCGCTGCTCGTCGTGGACCTCGCGCTCCTGCAGCGGCGGGGCCGCAACGTATCCCCCCGCGTCGCGTGGCTCTGGACCGCGTTTCTCGCCCTGCTCGCCTGCGCTTTCTCGCTCTACCTGGCGCGCACCAGCGGCAAACAGCCGGCGCTCGAATTCCTCACCGGCTACCTGATCGAAGGCTCGCTCAGCATCGATAATCTGTTCGTCTTTCTGATCCTTTTTCGCGCATTCCACCTCGGCGCGGAGCAGCAGCACCGCGTGTTGCTGTGGGGAGTCCTCGGCGCCATCGTTCTGCGCGGCCTTCTCATCGCTACCGGTACCACCCTGCTCGCGCATTTCGCCTGGGTTCAGTACGCCTTTGGCGTGTTATTGGCCTTCGCTGCCATCCGCCTGCTGTTCACCAAACCCGCCGCGACGCCGGCCCGCGGGCCCATTCGCTGGATTCGCGACTGCTGCCTCCGTTACGCCAAAGGCACGCGCCTGGCGTTCAGCTCCTTGCTGCTGGTCATCCTCGCCATCGAGGCCACCGACCTCATCTTCGCTCTCGATTCCATCCCCGCCGTTCTCGCCGTCACCCGCAATTTCTGGATCGCCTTCACCTCAAACATTTTCGCGGTCCTTGGCCTGCGCGCGCTTTACTTTGCCCTCGCCTCCATGCTCGATCGCTTCCACCTGCTGCACTACGGGCTCGCCTGCATCCTCGGCTTTGTCGCCTTCAAGATGCTGGCCGTGCGCTGGATCGACATCCCCACTGGAACATCCCTCGTGGTCATCCTCTCCATCCTCGCCCTCTTCGCAGTGGTCAGCAGGATCGTGCCAGAACCGGCATCGCACTCCAGCCAAAGAATCTGATGTCGCCGAGTTGTCATCGAATGGCGGTATAGTTTCTGCACAGCACGCGGGAGGATGGGTGATGAAAGTTGGCGTTCTCGGTTCCGGTACCGTCGGCCAAACACTGGCGGCGGGTTTTCTGAAACATGGACATGAAGTGATGATCGGCACGCGCGAGCCCGCGAAACTCGCCGACTGGAACAAGGCCAACCCCAAAGCACGCCTCGGGAGTTCCAGTGACGCGGCAGCCTTTGCCGAAGTCATCATCCTGGCCGTCAAAGGCAACGCCGCTGCGGCCGTGCTCGGCAGCGCGGGCAAAGCCAATCTCGCCGGCAAGCCGGTCATGGACGCCTGCAACCCCATCGCCGATGCGCCGCCCGATCACGGCGTTCTGAGATTCAGCACCGGCCCCAACGAGTCGCTCATGGAGCAACTCCAGAAGGATTTTCCCGACGCGCACTTCGTCAAAGCCTTCAACTCCGTTGGCGCCCCGCAGATGGTCGATCCGCACTACGCAGGCGGCGTTCGCCCGACCATGTTCATCTGCGGCAACCATGACGCAGCGAAGAAGACCGTCACCGGAATCCTCGATCAGTTTGGCTGGGAGACCGCCGATATGGGCACGGTGGAAGCCGCGCGCGCTATCGAGCCGCTCTGCATGCTGTGGTGCATCCTCGGCTTTACGAAGAATGAGTGGACGCACGCCTTCAAACTGCTGCACAAATAAATCAGGCGAGCGCTTCCGTCCTCTGAAAATCGAAGAACGTGACGTCCCTGCCCTTCGAGATGAGGGAATGTTTGCCGAACTGCGCATCGTCGCGCTTTGGAAAGTCATTGCGATAGTGTGCCCCGCGGCTTTCCCGGCGTGCCAACGCGCTTTGCACGATCAGCCGGCTCACGGTGTGCAGATTCCTGCACTCCACAAGAGCGCGCGTGACATCAGTCCCTCGCCATGGCATCGAAAGCCTCGGAAACTCCCCCGCGACTACGTTGAGTCCCTCGGCCTCCCGCAGCAACCCAGCCTTGCTCCACATCATCCGCTGCAACTCGCGGGTCGGCTCCGAGAAGTCCCTCGGCTCCTGAACGGTCACGTGTTTCGGTCTCCCTGTCACCTGTAACCCGTCACCTGTAACCTGCCTCCTGAGCCCTGCACCCTGTACCCTGTGCCCTGCCTCTCCCCGCATCGCCTCGGCTGCCCGCGCCCCAAACACCAGCCCCTCCAGCAGCGAATTGCTCGCCAGCCGGTTCGCGCCGTGCACGCCGGTACACGCCACTTCCCCCGCCGCGTACAAACGCGGAAGCGATGTCCGCCCATGCACATCGGTCCTCACTCCACCCATCAGATAATGCGCTGCAGGCCGCACCGGGATCAGGTCCCGTCGCAGTGCCAGCCCATGCTCCGCCAGAAACTTCGAAATCCCAGGAAAGCGCGTCGCCGGATCGATCTTCGTCACGTGCCGCATATCGAGATAAACAGGCAGCGCCTCGCCCGCCGGCCCCATCCCCTCGCGCGTGATCGCCCGCGCCACCACATCGCGCGGAGCCAGCTCCAGCATCGGGTGATACCGCTCCATAAACCGCTCGCCATCGGCATTTCTCAGGTACGCGCCCTCGCCCCGCAGCGCCTCCGACAGCAAAAACCGCTGCACCCCAGGCAAGCTCAGCGCCGTGGGATGGAACTGGTAGAACTCCATGTCGGCAATTTCCGCCCCAGCGTGCCACGCCATTGCTATGCCGTCGCCGGTGGCCACCGCCGGATTCGTCGTATCGCTGTAGACCTGGCCCGCACCACCGCTGGCCAGCAGCACACCGCGCGCCGCCACCTGCGACACCTCGCCATCGCGATCGAGCAGCCTAACCCCGGCAATCGCGCCGTCCTCGATCATCAGATCGGTGGTCGTCGTCCACTCCACCAGACTGATGTTCGGGACGGCCCGGGCATGCCGCAACAGCGATCGCCCAATCTCGGCCCCGGTCGCATCCCCGTGCGCGTGCAGAATCCGATTGCGGCTGTGCGCGCCCTCGCGCGTCAGCATCAGCTTTCCCGCCTCGCGATCGAAGTCTGTGCCCCAGCGCAGCAACTCCTCGACGCGCAGCGGCCCTTCCTCCACCAGCACCCGCGCCGCCTCCCGATTCACCAGGCCGTCGCCCGCATTCACCGTATCGTCCAGATGCAGCGCGACGTCTTCCTCGCCGCTCATCGCGACGGCGATTCCCCCCTGCGCATAGTATGTGTTCGATTCGTCCAGCGCTTCCTTCGTCACCACCAGCACGCCGGCGCCATCCGCAGCCAGCCCGATCGCGGCACGCAGCCCCGCGATGCCCGCGCCCACAATCACGAAGTCCGTTTCCTCGACCGCAGCCATAAACTTTCAGGCTATAGGATTTTCTCAACCCGGGGAACGATGCAGCGTCCCTTCGCCAGACACAGGTCTACGCTTCGAAGTCCACTTCCATCGGCAGGATCAGCGGCATCAGCCACGCCAGCAGTTCCTGATGCGCGGGATGCGCGCCATACCCAGCCAGCGCGGCGCGGTCCGTGAATTTCATCACCCCACCCAACTCATACCCATGCGATCGCGGAGAGAAGTTGACGCCCACCCACGTCTCCTCGAGGCCCGGAATCCTCCCCTGCAGGCTTTGGATCGCGCCGATCACGCGCTCGCGCTGCTCCTCCGCAACGCCGGGCTTCCAGCGAAAAGCGAATGTATGAATCACCATGCCGGGATTGTAGTCCCAGGAAAGGCCGGCCGCTTACGCCGGCGCCAGCTCCGCCAGCCGCACGTCGGCAAACACAAACCCGTCCCGCTCCACGACTTCGCCGCTCTCAATCGCAATCGGCTCGCGAAACATCGGCCCCGCATACACCGCGCTGTGAAATTCCCCGTTCTCCCCGCACGGATCCACGTCCTCCGGCAGATCGCGCAGAAAATCCGCATCGAATTCCCGCCCCGCAAACTCCGCCGGCAGCTTCTTCGGATCGACACAGACGATGCGCGCGCGCAAACCGCCCGCGATCATTTCCTCGGCCAGCGCGCCTGTGTCGAGACCCCAGATCGGAAACACCGGCTGCAATCCGGTTCCCTGCAGCCGCTCCTCGCGATAGCGCCGCACGTCTTCCAGAAACAGGTCGCCAAACGCAATCGCTTCGATGCCCTCGGCCAGCGCCGCGTCGCAGGCCGCCTGCATCGCCGCCTCATACTGTGCGTTCGAACAC
>JBAVUB010000579.1:0-7940 GCA_049696575.1 Acidobacteriaceae bacterium
GCCGCGCACAACGAAGTGCTCGCCGCCCGCGCCGGCTACTTCCCCACCCTCGGGTTCAATTACACCTGGGGCATCAACGCCCCGCAGATTGCCGTCAATGGATCCGATGGCGTCCGCAATCTCGGCTACTCTGCCTCCGCCTCCATCGATTTTCCCGTCTGGGATTGGTTCGCCACCCACGACCGCGTCCGTCAATCCCAGCTCCGCGAGAAAGCCGCCCAGGCCGCGCTCACCACCACCCAGCGTCAGCTCATCGCCCAGCTCGATGAGTACTACCAGGAAGCACGCGTCGCTTCCGACCAGGTCGCCTCTCTCCGCACCAGCGCTGACACCGCCCGCGAGAGTCTGCGCCTTACTCGCCTGCGCTATTCCGCAGGCGAAGCTGTCGCCCTCGAAGTCGTCGATGCCCAATCCTCTCTAGCCCAGGCCGAAGCCGCGCTCGCCGACGGTATCCTTCGCAGCCACGTCGCCCGCGCCAACCTGCAAACCCTCACCGGAGTCCTCTAGATGAAATGTCATCCTGAGCGAAGCGAAGAGCCTGGCCTGAGCAAGTCGCCGCAGGCGACGCGTCGAATGGCACCTCGCGTTTATAGTCGCCACCCTCGCCGTTCGCTCGCCTCTTACTCGCAGTTCACTCGCCTTTTTCTCGTCCCTCGCTCGCAGTTCGCTCCGCGCACGCGCGCCCTTTCGCTCGTTTTCTTGCTCGCATTTGTTTCCGGTTGCTCAAAGAAAGAATCTCCCGAGCCAACCGCCGTCGCCGTCCAGGCAGCGACCGCCCAGATCCAGTCCATCACCGAGCACACCGTCACCGACGCTGTCCTCGCCCCCATCGCCGAAGCTGCCCTCTCCCCGAAAATCACCGCACCGGTGAAAAAGTTCTACGTCCAGCGCGGCGCGCATGTGAAAGCAGGCGAGATCCTCGCTACCCTCGAGAACCGCGACCTCGAAGCCGCCGTCACTGACAACCAGGGCTCCTTCGACGCCGCTGACGCCACGTACCAAACCGACGTCAAAGCTCAGGTCCCTGAGGACTACCAAAAAGCCCAGCTCGACCTCGCCCAGGCCAAAGCCAATCTTGACCTCAACCAGAGCATCGTCACCAGCCGCAAACAGCTCTTTGCCCAGGGAGCCATCTCCGGCCGCGACCTCGAAACCTCCCAGGCCGCGCTCGTCCAGGCCCAGGCCGCGTACGACACCGCCAAACAGCATTTTGACTCAATGCAGCAGGTCAGCCGCGCCGCCGCCCTCCAGGCTGCCAAAGGCCAGCTCGAATCCGCCCGCGGCAAATACCAGGGAGCCGAAGCCGCCCTCAGCTACTCCGAGATTCGCAGCCCCATCGCCGGCGTCGTCACCGACCGTCCTCTCTACGCCGGCGAAACCGCCGCCTCCGGCGCGCCCCTCATCACTGTCATGGACACCTCCGCACTGCTGGCGAAAATCCATTTGTCACAAACACAGGCACAATTGCTGAAGAAGGGCGATCCCGCCTCCGTCGCCGTTCCCGGCCTGCCCAATCCCGTCCCCGGCAAAATCACCCTCGTCAGCCCCGCCCTCGATCCCGGCAGCACCACCGTCGAAGTCTGGGTCCGTCTCGAAAACCCCAAAGGCACTCTCCGCCCCGGCACCGCCGTCCACGTCTCCATCGCTGGCCGCACCGCGCCCAAAGCCCTCGTCGTCCCCTCGGAATCCATCGTGGTCGCCAGCTCCGGCAAATCCACCGTCATGATCATCGGCTCCGACGGCGTCGCCCATCATACCACTGTCGAAACCGGCATCTCCGACGCGGACCTGACCCAGATCCTTACCGGCCTCTCCGCCGGCCAGCAGGTCGTCACCACCGGCGCCGCCTCCCTCGACGATGGCACCCACGTGAAAGTCGTCACCGCCGCCGACACCGACGCGGACAAACCCGATGCGGCCAAAGGGGACGACGACAAGTGACGGACCCCACTCCCGCATCCTACGAAAATTCCTTCTGGCTCCCGCGCTGGGTGCGCAGCATTTTCTTCTTCACCACCGTCCTCGCCGTCGCCGGCATCTACCTCGCCTTCCGCATCCCCATCTCCGTTTTTCCGCAAACCAACTTCCCCCGCGTCGTCATCGGCGTCGACAACGGCGTTATGCCCGTCGAGCAGATGGAAGTCACCATCACCCGCCCCATTGAAGACGCGGTCAACAGCGTCCCCGGCCTCGTCACCGTCCGCTCCATCACCAGCCGCGGCTCCGCCGAAGTCAGCCTCTTCTTCAACTGGAACGTCGACATGTTCCAGACCCTCCAGCTCGTCAACGCCGCCGTCGCCCGCGTGCAGCAGTCGCTCCCCGCCACCGCCGTCATCACCACCAACCGCCTCACCTTCGCTACCTTCCCCATCCTCGGCTACGCTCTCACCTCGAGCACCGTCTCGCAAACCCGCCTCTGGGAACTCGCCACTTACGAGCTCAAGCCGCCCCTCAATCGCCTCGACGGCGTCTCCACCGTTGTCGTCCAGGGCGGCCAGGTCCCCGAATACCACGTCGTCCCCAACACTGCGAAGCTCATCGCCGCGCAGCTCACCATCTCCGACCTCGTCAGCGCCATCCAGCAAACCAACCTCGTCCAGTCCCCCGGCCTCTACGAAGCGAATCATCAGCTCATTCTCTCGCTGGTCGGCGACCAGGCAACCAACCTCCAGCAACTCGCTGCCATCTCCGTCAAAGCCACCCCCGCCGGCGTCCCCATCCACCTCTCCGACGTCGCTCAGGTCACCGCCGCCACCGAGCCCGTCTACACCATCGTCACCTCCAACGGGCAGCCCGCCGTCCTCATCAACATCGCCCGTCAGCCCACCTCCAATACCGTCACCGTCGCCGATGAAGTCGCTGCCGAAATGACTCAGCTCCGCGCCAATCTGCCCCAGGGCGTCGCCATCTCCCCCTTCTACGACCAGTCCCACCTCGTCCGCGACTCCATCGCCAGCGTCCGCGACGCTATCCTCATCGGACTCATCCTCGCCGCCCTCATCCTTGTCCTCTTCCTCCGCGACTGGTCTTCCTCGCTCGTCGCCGGCCTCGTCATTCCTGTAACCATCTTTGTTACATTCATCGCCCTCTGGGCCCTCGGCGAGAGCTTCGACCTTATGACCCTCGGCGGTCTCGCCGCCGCCGTCGGCCTCGTCATCGATGACGCCATCGTCGTCGTCGAAAACATCGCCCTCCACCGCGAAGCCGGCGAGGACCGCTTCGAAGCCGTCCGCAAAGCCCTCCGCGAAATCACCCACCCCCTCATTGGCTCTACCATCACCCCCATCGTCGTCTTCCTGCCCCTCATCTCCGTCACCGGCGTCACCGGAACCTTCTTCCGCGCCCTCGCCCTCACCATGACCGTCGCCCTGCTCACCTCCCTCGCCCTCGCCCTCACCTGGACCCCCGCCCTCTCCCTCACCTTCCTCCGCGGCAACCACCGCCGCCGCCACATCGTTGCCATCGATACTCCGGCCGCCGCCGAATCCGAGCATCACCACGGCATCATGGCGCCCGTCCTGCGCTTCCACGAACGCGTTCTCCGCGCCGCCCTCGCCAAACCCCTCTGGCTCGCCGCCGCCTGCGGCCTTCTCGTCCTCGGCGTCTTCTTCGCCTACCAGGGCCTCGGCTCCGACCTCCTCCCCGAAATGGATGAAGGCAGCTTCGTCCTCGACTACATCATGCCCGCCGGCTCCTCCCTCCAGGAAACCAACCGCGTCCTCCTCCACGTCGACCGCATCCTCCACGATCTGCCCGAAGTCACCACCACCTCCCGCCGCACCGGCCTCCAGATGGGTCTCGCCGCCGTCACCGAAGCCAACACCGGCGACTTCACCGTCATGCTTCGCGACAAACGCAGCCGCGGCATCGACGACGTTATGGAAGACGCCCGCCAGCGCATCAAAGCCGCGGAACCCGAACTCGACATCGAGTTCACCCAGGTCCTCCAGGACATGATCGGCGACCTCTCCAATTCCCCTGAGCCCGTCCAGATCAAGCTCTACTCCACCAACCAGGACCTCCTCAATCAGCTCGGCCCCCGCGTCGGCGATGCCATCGCCAAAGTCCCCGGCGTCGTCGACGTCGAAAACGGCATCGACAACACCATCAGCGGCCCCGCCACCACCTTCCAGGTCGACCCCGGCCTCGCCGCCCGTCTCGGCTTCACCACTTCCGACGTCGCCACCGACGCCACCTCCATCCTCGACGGCGTGACCACCCCCGAGCCCCTCATTCAGAATGGCCGCCCCTACACCGTCCGCGTCCGCCTCGACGACTCCCACCGCGCCTCCCTCGACGCGATTGAGAACACCGTCTTTGTAAGCTCCACCGGCAAATTGGCGACCCTCGGCTCCCTCGCCCATGTCGAGCAACTCCCGCCCCAGAACGAAATCCTCCGCGAAAATCTGCAGAACATGATTGCCGTCACCGGCCGCCTCGAAGGCTCCGACCTCGGCTCGGCCATCGCCCACGTCCAAAAAACCGTCGCCGATCTCCACCTCCCCTCCAGCGTCCGCCTCACCTACGGCGGGACGTATCAGCAGCAGCAGCAATCGTTCCACGAGCTGTTACAAGTTCTCCTCCTCGCCCTCGTCCTCGTCTTCGGCGTGCTCCTCGCCGAGTTCCGCCACTTCTCCGCCCCCGCCGCCATCCTCGTCTCCTCCGTCCTCTCCACCGCTGGCGTCATCTTCGCGCTGCTCCTCACCGGCACCACGTTCAACGTCGCGTCCTTCATGGGACTCATCATGGTCATCGGCATCGTCGCCAAAAACGGCATCCTCCTCCTCGACGCCGATCAGCGTTTTCGCACCGCTGGCATGAGCGCCCGCGACGCCATGATCCAGGCCGCCCGCCGCCGTCTCCGCCCCATCGTCATGACTGCCCTCGCCGCTATGACCGGCATGTTGCCCTTGGCCCTCGCCCTCGGTTCCGGCTCCCAGATGCTCCAGCCTCTCGCCATCGCCGTCATCGGCGGCCTGTTGATTTCCATGGCCTTGTCTCTGATCGTCACCCCCGCCGTCTACTACTTCCTCGCCCGCGAATAAAACTCCTCCGCCCTCCCCCGCCGGTGCATGTCGGATGATTACCAAGTGATATACAACCTTAAAATCCCCTGACTCACCCAACTGAGCAAATGGCGTTCCCAGGTTCGCACCGGCCCGCCCAGGACGGTCAATGACTGTGCAGCGCAGATCAGCTTTGCCACGGTTCCTGACCATGTAGGCTCCGCACCAGCATCCGGTTTCGGATCGCACCAGAGACCTGCATTTGCTCTCATTTCCTCTTTTTGCTCGAAGGAAAGGCATTTGTGCGCTTTCCTGACGATCAATCCAGGCGTTGCGCCTTCAACGGGAGTTCCTCATGTGCCGAACCTCTTGCCAACGCGACCCGTTAGCCTCGCTTTGTCTACCCGCACTTGCGCTCTCCCTTGTTCTCTCCGCCACCGGATGTGGATCCACCGCAAACTCCGGCACCTCTGGCTCGCCGACCGGCCCGGCCACGCCGTCGTCTGCGGGCACCGCCAGCATCACCACCTGGCACTATGACAACAACCGCAGCGGCCTCAATCCCAATGAAACCACCCTCACCCCTGCCACCGTCGGCGCACAATCCTTCGGCAAACTCTTCTCGTACCTCACCGACGGCTACGCTTACGCTGAGCCTCTCCTCATCTCGAACGTCAGCATCGCCGGCGCTACCCACAACGTCCTCTACGTTGCCACCGAAAACGACAGCGTCTACGCCTTCGACGCTGACAACTACGGCTCCGGCGCGCCCCTCTGGCACGTCTCCCTGCTCCAGTCCGGAGAAACGCCCCTCAGCGGCGCCATCCAGCCCGTCCAGGGCGTCACCTCCACCCCCGTCATCGATGCCAAAACGAACACCCTCTACGTTGTCTCCGCCCAGACCTCTACCGCCAACGGCCACACCTTCCGCCTCCACGCTCTCGACATCGCCACCGGCGCGGAGAAGTTCGGCGGCCCCGTCGTCCTCCAGGCCTCGCTCCCCGGCACCGGCGACGGCGGAACCACCGTCTCCCTCACCACTTCCTGCGTCCAGCGCGCCGCTCTTCTCCTCGCCAACAGCAACATCTACATCGGCTTCGGCGACTGCGTGCGCGGATGGCTCCTCGCCTACAGCGCCTCAACTCTGTCCCAGGTCGCCGTCTTCACTTCCAGCCCCAACCTCAACGGCGAAAACACCAACGCCAGCGCGGGCGGCATCTGGATGGGCGGCGGTGGCCCCGTCGCCGACAGCGCGGGCAACGTCTATGTCGTCACCGGCAACGGTCCGTGGGATGGGCAGACTGCCTACGGCGACTCCATCCTCAAGTTCGGTCCCACGCTGCACCTCGAGGACTACTTCACTCCCTACGACTTCCAATACATGGATTGCAACGACGACGACCTCGGTTCCGGTGGCCTGCTCCTGATCCCCGGCACCACCGAGCTCCTGGCCGGCGGGAAAACCAGCACCATGTATCTCGTCAACTCCGCCAACATGGGCCACGAGCAGGCTAACGACGCCGGCGCCACGCAGACCCTGGTCTGGGGCCAGGGCCTCTCCAACGGCGCTACCTATTCCGCTACTTGCAATGACAGTGCAGGCACCGAGACGGCCAACGTCACCTCGTACGAAATCTTCGGAACCAGCGCGTTCTACAACAACTACATCTACCTGGGCGTCACGCCCGAAGAACCCGCCTCCCCCGGCGGCGTTCGCGAGTTCCAGTACTCCGGAACCCTCACTCCCGGCGCCTACACAACCCCCAACATTCAGCTGGGCACACGCGGCACCACGCCCTTCATCTCCTCCAACGGCTCCTCCGGCGGCATCCTCTGGATGATCGATACCGGCAGTCCGCTCCAGGGCTCTGGCGGAGCCGCGCCCACCAGCGCCATCCTCCGCGCCTACGACGCCGACATGTTCCCCAACGAGCTCTACAACAGCGCCACCAATTCCGCCGACGCCGCAGGCTACGGCATCAAGTTCACCTCGCCCATCGTGGCCAACGGCAAGGTCTACATCTCCACCGGCCACGACCTCACCACCGCCACCAATCCGCAAGGCGAAATCGATGTCTACGGCCTGAAGTAGCTTTCTCCGGAGCACTCGTCATAGGCACGCTGGGCGCTCCCATCGCCTGGGCATGGTCTGCCCGACCATGCCCACTTTTTTCCCGCATAACCTCTCTTCCGATCCAGCCGCGTACACTTCCTGAAGCCGCCAGGTTCTATAGTGGAAATCGAAATCCACGGAGAGACCCGCCCTGCCCTGCGACGACCTCAGAGTCTGGATCAAGCTCCTCGACAAAGCCGGCGAACTCCGCCGCATTCGTGAAGAAGTCTCACCCAACCTCGAAATCGCCGAATTCACCGACCGCGTCTCAAAATCAGGAAGCGGGACCAATAAAGCCGGCGGCCCCGCCCTCCTCTTCGAAAACATCAAAGGCCATCCCGGAGCCCGCGTCCTCATCAATCAGTTCGGCTCCGCGCGCCGCATGAAGCTCGCCCTCGGCCTCGACCCCGATTCCGGCTCCCTCGACGAAATCGCCAACCGCATCCGCGCCCTCCTCGAAATCAAATCTCCCGAAGGCCTCCTCGAAAAACTAAAGATGCTGCCGCAACTGGCCGCCATCGGCAACGTCTTCCCCAAAACCATCTCCCCCAAAGACGCCCCCTGCAAAGAAGTCGTCCTCCGCGACAATTTCTCCCTCGATCAGTTCCCCATCCTCCAGTGCTGGCCCCTCGATGGTGGCCGCTTCATCACCCTCCCCTGCGTTATCACCCGCGACCCGCGCACCGGCAAGCGCAACATGGGCATGTATCGCATGCAGGTCTACGACGGCCAAACCACCGGCATGCACTGGCAGCGCCAGAAAAACGCCGCCGAGCATCTCCGCGAACGCCTCCGCGCCATTGCCCCCGACGCCGCAGCCC
>JBAVUB010000580.1:0-7436 GCA_049696575.1 Acidobacteriaceae bacterium
TCCCTGGGTGGACTGGGTGACGCTGGCGTTCACGCCCTGGGCGGGGCTGCCGGACTTTGTGCGCAGAATATCGGTCTGGGCGAGCGGGGCATAGTAGCGGGCGTAGGCGATGTCGAGGTTGTTTTCGAGGGCAAGAGCGATAGCGTCCTGGATACTGATGTAGAGCTTGCCGTCGCGGATCAGGTTTTCCAGGCGTGGCGAGTTGTGGAGGTCCAACTCGGGCGCTTTGCTCGGCCGATAGGGGAAGAGCGGGTTGAAATGCGATTTGGGCATCTCAACGTGGAAGGGCTGCTGGGGTCCGATGGACTGGAGCTGAATTTGCTGGGCCTGCTGGGCGATGGTGGGGGTGGCTGGAGCCGGCGTAGTAGTCGGAGTTGGCGCGGCGGGCGTGGACTGATCGGTTGCCGGAGGAGGCTGCGGCGTTGCCGAGTTCTGCGCGATGAGCGGCGCAGCGAGGAAACCGCAAAGAGCGAGAGCAGAAGCCGAGAGACGCCGATGCCAGGGGGAGCCGGTCACGATGCGGTGACCTCCACGCCGAGGTTGGGATTGGAGGAATCGGCGGTCATCCAGCCGTCGCGCAGCTCGATGACGCGGGAGCCGTAGCCGGCGTTGACTTCAGAGTGTGTGACCTGAACGATGGTGGTGCCCTGCTGGTTCAGCTCCTTGAACAACTCCATGATCTCCTTTGCCTGGCTGGAATGCAGATTGCCGGTAGGCTCGTCGGCGAGGAGCAGCGCGGGCTTGTGAATGACGGCGCGCGCGACGCCGACCAGCTGCTGCTGTCCGCCGGACAGCTGAGAAGGGAAGAGGTCTTTCTTGCCGACGATGCTGAAGCGGTCGAGGGTATCGGCGACGAGGCCCTGGCGCTGGGCGCGCGGCATATCCTTATAGGAAAGCGGCAGGTCGATGTTTTCCTGGACGGTGAGGTCGTCGAGAAGGTGGTAGCTCTGGAAGACCATGCCGATGGTGCGCTTGGCGAGGTCGGCGCGCTGGCGGCGGTTCATGCGGTGCGCGGCTTCGTCCTTGAACCAGTACTCCCCCAGCCACTGGTCGTCGAGCAGAGCAAGGACATTCAGGAGCGAGGATTTGCCCGCTCCCGAGGGTCCCATGATGGTGAGGAATTCGCCTTCTTTGATTTCGAGGTTAACGCGGCGCAGGACCCAGGTTTGTCCGGCGCCGGTTTTGTAACTGCGTTCGATATTTTTTAGCTGAATCATGACATTCCTTAGCTGCCAGCAGTTAGCTGCCAGCCGCCAGCGGGCAGATGGGTAGCGACAACGGCCTCACCGCTGATCTCTGGCCGCTAAAAGCTGGCGACTTGCCGCTCGCCGCTTACTTAACTTCGAGGACCTGCTCCAGCGATTCACCTTCGGCGACAACTTTGCCGTCGAAGAGGTGGATCTGACGATCGGCATGGCGGGCGAACCGCGGGTCGTGGGTCACCATGCAGATGGTCGCGCCCTCGCGATGCAGATTCTGGAGCAGCTCCATGACCGCTTCGGCGTTGCGCGAGTCGAGGTTTCCGGTAGGCTCGTCGGCCAGCAGGATCGATGGGGATCCAGCCAGGGCACGGGCCACAGCAACACGCTGCTGCTGACCGCCGGAGAGCTGCGATGGATAGTGGCGAATGCGGTGCGCCATCGAGACGCGCTCGAGCGACTCCTGCACGCGGCGCTTGCGCTCGGTGGACGACATGCCGGAGCGATACGTGAGCGGCAGCTCGACATTCTCGTAAACGGTGAGATCGCCGATCAGGTTGAAGCTCTGGAAGATGAACCCGATCTCCTGGTTGCGAATGCGCGAGCGCTGGGAGAAGTTGAGATTTTCGACGGAATGGCTGTTGAGGGTGTAGCTGCCGCCGGTGGGGGTGTCGAGCAGGCCAATGATGGAAAGCAAGGTCGATTTGCCGCAGCCGGACGGGCCGGATATAGCGACGTACTCGCCCTTATCGATCTTCATGTGGACGCCGGACAGCGCGTGGGTTTCGATCTCGTCGGTATAGAAGACTTTGGTGAGGCCTTCGATTTCAATCAGCGCCTGATTGTTCTCCATCCCTGCTCTCCTGCTCCGTGAATTTACTGGTCCTGAATCTTTCGGGGGAAATCTCTATTCGAGACGCACTTTATCGGTTGCATCGTACCGCGACATGTCGGAAAGGATCACGCGATCGCCTTCGTTCAGGCCGTTGAGGATCTGAATCTCGGTGGTCGAGGCCTTGCCCACCTGCACCTGCACCCGGGTGGCGGTTTTGCCGTTGGGGTCGATGCGGAACAGGCTGATAGTGCTGTTCTCATTGCCGAACGCCGGACGCCCCACATAGAGCACGTCGTGCAGATGAGCGAGTTCGATGGTTCCATCCACGCTCAACTGCGGAACGGCTCCTGCGGGCAACGCCCCATCGAGTGTTACGTCAACGGTACGCGTTCCGTTCAATACGGAGGGATCAATTCTGGAAACGTGGCCGGGAACGATGCCGTTGTGCGTGTCGATTTCGGCCGCCTGACCAATGAGAATGTCGTGGGCCTGGGTTTCAGCGATCTGCAGGGAGGCCTTGAGTTGTCTGGGGTCGATGACTTCGGCGACCGAGGTTCCGGCGGTGACGTGCATGCCAACCGCCATGGGTACGGGCAGGGAAGCGACGACACCGGAGATGCCGGCCTTCACCTGGAGATCATCTTTCTGTTTCTGATAGAGGTTCAGGAGGGCGCGGGCGGAATCGACCTTGGTTTGAGCCGAATCCAGCTGAACCTGGATGGCTTTCTGGTTGACGTCGAGCTGCTCGATGCTGATCTGGTGCTGAGCGGTGAGCTGCTCGGCGTTGTTTTTCGACAGGTTGGCCTGGATGCCACTGATGACACCGAGACCGAGAAGCTTTTGGTCGGTGTTGGCCTGCAGCTCCGCCTGGCTGTACTGGGAATTCACCGCTGCCGCTGCGGATTTCTTGTCCATGATGGCGGAATTCAGCGTGGCCTGGAGGCTCTTGTAGTCGGCCAGGGCGCCGTCGAGGGCCAGCTTCTGGCTCACGAGCTGCTGCTCGAGCTGCGGGTCGGAGAGATCCATCAGAACGGTATCGGGCTTGACGATGGTGCCGGGGAGAATGCGAATGCGAACGACGGTGGCGTCAGTCTGCGCGGGGATGAGTTCGATGCTTTCTTCGCGAGGGACCAGGGTGCCGAGGCCGCGGACGTTGCGGGTAAAGTCGCCGCGCTTGACGGTCTCAGGCCAGATGGTGCTGGCGTCGACGCTGGGGACAGCGGGCTTGAGACGCATAACAGCCCAGGCGGCCGCGGTGACGCCTACTGCAACAATGGCCAGCACGACGATCTGCCGGCGGAGCTTCTTCTTCTTAATGTCGGGCCGAGAGATGTCCATTACGCAAGGATAATTGCATGTGCGGCACCATTCGTGGCGCGGTGTTAAGTGGTTTGTGTGCTGGGGTTTGTGCCCCTACCTGTTGAAAGCCCAGAGGGGCGGAGTGGCCGTTTGCGGAATGGGGTGTCCATTAACGGACACCGGTGGTGGTGGGCCGGGGAAGCAGTCCTGCGGAGCGAAGTTTCTGGTCGACGAGGGCTGCGATTTGCTGATGCACGACGTCGATGGGGCGGTCGCCTTCAATCACGACGACGCGGGCGGAATCGCGGGCGGCGATCTCGCGGTATTTGTCGTAAACGCGGCGATGGAAGAGCTCGTCCTCGCGCTCGAAGCGGGCTTCGTCGCCCTCGGGCCTGGCGGTGCGGTCGTTGCGGCGGCGGGCGCGGTAAAGGGACTGGTCGAAATTGGCGAGCAGCAGGAGGGTGAGGTCGGGATTGAGGCCGCCGCACATCGTTTGGTGCATGCGCAGGATGGTTTCGCTACCGAGCTGGCGGCCGCCGCCCTGATAGGCCTCGCTGGAATCGGTGAAGCGATCGCAGAGAACGATGTTGCCACTGTGAAGCGCGGGCGCGATGACTTCGGCGATGCACTGGGCGCGCGCGGAGAACATGAGTCCCAGCTCGGTCATGGGGTCGAGGCTCTCGGTTTTCGAGTCGAGGAGCAAGGCACGGATGCGGTCGCCGACGCGGGTGCCTCCGGGCTGGCGGGTGACGGTGACAGCGAGACCCTGGGCTTCGAGGTGCGTGGCCAGTTTGCGCAGCTGGGTGGATTTGCCGGAGCCATCCAGGCCTTCGAAGGTGAGGAAGAAACCGCGGGGCATGAGGACAGGTTACAGGTTACAGGTTGCAGGGAACAGGGTTTCAGAGTTTGGAGTTTCGGGTTTAGAGTTGAAGGAAGGGCAGCGATGATGAACCTGAACTTGCGAAAGCTGGCGGCTGTGGGCGGGATAATTTTCCTGCTCGCGCTGGTGGTACAACCGACGGCTGCGGTTGGGTTCGTGCTGAGCCTGGTGCTGGCGCCGGTGGTGTTGTTTGGGCTGGTGCTGACGCCGCGGTCGCTGTGGCCGGCGTTGGATCTGGAACGGGTGTTCGGCGCGCCGATTCTCGTGCGCGCGGCGTTGTTCCAGCGGCCCCCTCCTTTCTCGCTTCTGTAAATTCCTTCAAATGTTTGCGGACGTGCTGGCCTGGGTGGGCCGAGCTGCGTTCGCGGAGTTTTCCCTCTGAACCTTGAGGAGGAGCGAGATGCTTTTCGCATTCATAGTGAATGCCGGCGTGGTGCTGTTTGTGGTGGGGGCTTGCCTGCATCTGCGGCGTCAGCGCAGGAAAGCGCGGCGGAAGACCGGCGAGCTGGTGGTCTCGTCGCTGTCGGGGCTGGCGATGGGGGCGATGCTGCTCGGCTTGCAGGAAATCGTGCAGCCACAGGCGCGGCACATGATCGTGGAGGAGATGAAAGAGCAGGCGACCAACGACGAGAACGGGGAGCCGCTGGGAGGGAGAGCGTTTCACGAGCAGATGCGGCGGATTCGCCGGGGCGAGGAGATGGAGGAAGTGACGGTGCGGTTGGAGGGCGATGCGCACCCGCGGGATTCCGGCTAGAACAGTGCGGGGCCCTCGATGCAGGCGCTCCAAAGCAGCCATGTGCCTGCGATCAATAAGGCGGGCGAGCTCAGGATGCCTGCCATCCAGCGGCGGTAGTAGAGCGAGCCGCCGATGTGTCCCAGGCCGTTGCCGAGGCCGATGAGAATGGCGAGGGGCAGGGCAACGACGCGAATCCAGTGAACGCCGTGGAAGGCGAGCGGCGACAGTGCAAGCAGCAGGCAAACTCCGACGATGAGGCCGCTGAGCCAGACGCGAAAAGTAAAGACCGGCGGAAAAAATGGGATGTGCAGGCGGCGGCGGATGGCGAGAGCGCTGGGATTGTAAGTCGCGAGAAAATCGTGGCGGGCTTCATCGGCAACGTGCAGCGCGACCGCGATGGCGAAGGCGATCCACGCCAGACCAAAGTTCCAGTGCATCATGGCGGGTACCTCGGAACGGGTTAGTGTACGCCGAAAGGCGCGAGGCAAATCGGTTCATTTCGGAGCATCGACGATGCCGGTTACACTAAGCGTTCGCACTTTGCATCAGGAGGAGTATGCATTTTCGTTCAGGCTCCGCGATGGGGCTGTTGTTCGCTGCAGCACTTTCTTTGCCCGCCCAGACTGCTTCCAACCCCATTCATCTGACCGTTGACCTGACGGAAGCTCCGCGCAAGATCCTCCACTCGCACATGACGATTCCGGTGAGCCCGGGTCCGCTGACGCTGCTGTATCCGAAGTGGATTCCTGGCGAGCATATGCCGGACGGGCCGATCGACGACCTGGCGGGGCTGTTCATCACCGCCAACGGGCAGCAGCTCAGTTGGGTGCGCGATGACGTCAATATGTACGCGATCCACCTGACGGTCCCGGAGGGCGTAACGGAACTGGACGTGAAGGACGACTTTCTGGCGACGGCGGGAGCCACCGGATTTTCTGCCGGGGCATCGACGAGCGCGAACCTGGCCATGCTGAGCTGGAACGAATTGGTCCTCTATCCCTCGGGGCATAAGGACGACGCGGATATATATGTAGAGCCATCGGTGATCTTGCCCCAGGGATGGCAGTACGGGACGGCGCTCACAAAAGCGGGCGGGGACAACGCGCACGTTGATTTTTCGACCGTGTCACTGGAGCGGCTGATTGATTCGCCGCTGCTGACGGGGCGGTATTTCGTGGAGATTCCGCTTGCCGCCGAGGTGACGCCGAAGCATTTCCTGGATATTGCGGCGGATGGGCCGGAGGATTTGAAGCTGACGCCGGAGACGATCAACGGCTACAGCAATCTGGTGCGGGAGACGGGTGCGCTGTACCAGTCGCGGCACTACGAGAGCTATCACTTCCTGGTGACGGCCAGCGATCAGGTGGCTCACTTTGGGCTGGAGCACCATCAGTCGAGCGACGATCGTGTGCCGGAGCGGACGTTTGTCGACGACAATCTCTTGTTGCTGTCAGCGGACCTGCTGCCGCATGAGTTCACGCACTCGTGGAATGGGAAGTACCGGCGGCCGGCGGGGCTGGCGACGGGCAACTACGAAGACCCGATGAAGGGCAATTTGCTATGGGTCTATGAAGGGCTGACGAATTATCTGGGCAATGTGCTGGCGGCGCGGAGCAAGATCGAGACGGCGGCGCAGTATCGCGATTACCTGGCGGCGACGGCGGCGTGGCTCGACTACCGGCCTGGGCGCACGTGGCGCGATTTGCAGGACACCGCGACGGCGGCGCAGATTTTGTACCTCTACGGCGATTCTTCTCCGTGGGACAACTGGCGCCGGAATACGGACTACTACTCCGAAGGCGACCTGGTGTGGCTCGATGTGGATACGACGATTCGCAAGCTGACGAATGACAAGAAGAGCCTGAACGATTTTCTGGCGAGCTTTGAGGGGCTGGGTGGGAACACGCCGCCGAAGGTGGTTCCGTACACGTTTGACGACGTGGTGAAGGGACTGAATGACGTGGTGGCGTACGACTGGGCCGGATTTCTGAAGGAGAGGCTCACGTCGAAATCGCCGCATGCGCCGCTGGGCGGGATCGAAAATGGCGGCTACAAGCTGGTCTACACGGATACGCCGAACGACATCACACAGGCGAGGATCACGACGTCGGGGATGACCGAGGAGTGGTGGTCGATCGGGATCAACGTGAGCAGCGATGGGCACATCGAGGATGTGCTGATCGGGTCGGCGGCCGACCAGGCGAAGTTGGGGCCGGGGATGCAGATTGTCGCGGTCAACGGACGCCAGTACAGCGGGCCACTGCTGAGCGACGCGATCCGCGACTCAAAAGGGAACTCGAATCCGATTGTGCTGATCGTGGTGAACACCGGGGTCTATAAGGTGCTGGGCCTCGATTACCACGATGGGCTGCGCTATCCGCATCTGGAGCGAGTGGAAGGGACGCCGGATCGGCTGGATGACATTCTGAAGGGGATGACGGAAGCGCCGAAGGTTCATCCGGGAGAGTAGGTCGTTAGCGAAAAACT
>JBAVUB010000581.1:0-2343 GCA_049696575.1 Acidobacteriaceae bacterium
CTCAGCACCGATGGCCACTTTGTTCAGGTGCCCGACGAAGACTATCCGCCCATTCTTCAGGGCGCCATTGTGATTCGAGCAAGCGCCGAAGCGGGAGCGGCGCATCGTTTCCTGGAGTTCCTCCAGAAACCGGAGATCCAGCAGACGCTCGCCACAGAGGGGCTCAAGCCCATTCATTGATGGATCTTCAGGCGCTCTGGTTGTCCGTCCGTCTTGCCACCGCAACCACGTTGGTATTGATGGCGGTCGGGATTCCGCTGGCCTGGTGGCTCGCATCAACGCGTGTGCGCTGGCGGCCGCTCGTAGAAGCCGTGACCACTCTCCCGCTGCTTCTGCCCCCGACCGTGCTGGGATTCTACCTCCTGGTCCTGCTCGGTCCGCGCACAGGCTTCGGACGCGTCGCCACCCGGCTTCTGGGACATCCGCTGGCGTTTTCATTTTCGGGCCTGGTCATTGGCTCCGTACTCTACAGTCTTCCCTTCGCGGTGCAGCCGCTGGCCGCCGGGTTTCGTTCCGTCGACATCGCTCTCGTTGAACAGGCCCAGTTGCTGGGAGCAGGCCGCTTCCGCACCTTAACCGCCATCTTGTTGCCTCTGTCCGCTCATTCCCTTGTTGCGGCCGCAGCTCTGTGTTTCACCCACACGGTCGGAGAATTTGGCGTTGTCCTGATGATCGGAGGCGACATTCCAGGCGCCACACGCACGCTTTCCATCGCGATCTACGATCAGGTCCAGGACTTTTCCTATGCCGCCGCCAATCGAACCTCGCTCTTGCTGCTCTGTTTCTCGGCTCTCGCGCTGGTGCTCCTCTACATGCGCAGAGGCCGACCCGGAGCTCCTCATGCCTGATATCAGCGTTCACCATCGACAGGGGCGATTCTCCCTCGAAGCGGAATTCTCTCTGCGGAATCACTGGACCGTCGTGTTCGGCCCTTCCGGCGCGGGCAAGAGCACGCTTTTGCGGATTATTGCGGGGCTGGTCGAACCGGCTTCAGGCTGGATCCGGCTCAACGACAAGACCTTGCTTGATACAACCAGTGGCGTCTCAGTTCCCGCGGGACGGCGCCTGATCGGATTCGTTACCCAGCAACCTGCCTTGTTCCCGCATCTCAGCGTTCGAGACAACGTCGGCTTTGGCATCCGCCACTTCACCCGGGAACGCCGCGCGGAGCGCGTTGCCGAAATGCTTCACTTACTTGGAGCAGAGGCTCTGGCTGATCGCCCCACGCCCCAGCTTTCCGGTGGAGAGCGCCAGCGCGTCGCCATGGCGCGAGCCCTGGCGCCGGCGCCCCAGTTGCTCCTCCTCGACGAACCGCTTGCCGGCCTCGACGACGCATCCGCGCACGACATTCTGTCGCGCCTGCTGTCTCTCGGTTTGCGCGTGCTGTATGTTTCCCACGATCTGGCCGAAATCTGGCGCATGCCCGCCGACGTGGTGCTTCTGGATGCGGGCCGCGTGACAGCGATTGGTCCACTCCAGCAGGTGCTCGCCCCCTATCGCGATCGCCTGCTGGAGCAGCTCAAGGCCTGACTCAATCCTTCTTGACCCAAACGCTCCGCAGAAAAAGGTACCGGTCCCGATGCTGATCAGCTCCAGCGACGGAATTCACATCGAGATGCATCAGCTGCCAGCCATCCGCAGCGTTGTACTGCGGCCATTCCGGCGCTCCCGTTCCGTTCGGATTGCCGCTGCGTGCGAAGTTGGTCCAGTACGTTTCCACCAGATCGCTTAGTTTCTGATCCTCAGGCTGCCAAACCGCATCCGTGCGTGAGTTGATCGTGCCAAACACATAGTCGATTTCGTCGGAATGAAACGCCCCCGACCCCGCTGGATGATACTTGTCGGCCGGCGCGGGCCGTTCAAAATGGTACCTATAAACAGGTGCGGAGCCGTTCGCAACCTGCGCCTCCAGCCACTCCCACGTCCCGAACGCGATGAAGCTGTCCCCCGCAAAATCGATCGTCGACCGCACCGCCTCCGCATCCGTCGTTGCTGGATATACCTCCAGAAACTCCGCGGCCCGATCCCCAAACGTCTTCTGCGCCATTGCCGTGAAACTCGCCACCGTTGCCGGCTGCGGATACCGCGCCACCAGCCCACTTGGCTCGTCGCGATTCCATCCTGCCAGCAGCGGCACGTGCGCCTGCTTCCCCTCCGCATAGATCTGCGCCACCGGCTCCGGCAGGAAATACCCATCCACAACCGGCCAGAACGCCGGCCCTCCCGGTCCCCTGTGCGCCGTCACCTTCGCCACCAGATCATCGGCGCTCATCGCCCGCAGCGCTGTCACGTCGCTCGTCCCAAAGGCCGTCGCTGCCGACGCCGCTTCCTCCTTCTCAGCAT
>JBAVUB010000582.1:0-3389 GCA_049696575.1 Acidobacteriaceae bacterium
GGAGGGCGGTGGAGTTTTTCGGGGTGTCGAAGTAGGGATCGCCTTCGGGCCAGGGCGCGCCGGCCGGAACGCCGAGGTCGAGGAGGATGCGGAGGCCTTCGAGATTATTGGCTCCGGCGAAGCGGGCGAGGAGGGAACCGCCGATTTGTAACAGTCGCGGTTTTAATTCCGGGTTTTGGGCGAGGAGGGCATCGACGGGGGCGCGATCGGCGCGGGCACAGGCGGCGACGAGCGAATCGAGCGCGGGAGTGGGGCCTTCGAAGTTGGGAGCGAAGGCGCGTTGCTTTAGGTTGCGGAGGATGTCGCCGCGTCCGTGATACGCGGCCATCTGGAAGGCGTTGCGGCCGTTGTCGGTGTTGCGGAGGTACGGGTCGGCGCCGTGGTCGAGAAACATTTCGATCATGACGAGGCTGTTGTCGCGGCGGATGGAGTGCTGGAAGGGCGTATGGCTCCACTGGGTCATGTAGTTAGGGTTGGCGCTGCCGTTGAGGGCGAGGAGGAGGCCCTTCTCGTCGTGCCAGTCGGCTTTGCGAGCGGCGAGCCAGGCGAGGGAACGCTCGTTGCAGCGGCCGGAGCGGATGAGGATTTCGACGACGGTGTTGTCGTAGGTTTCCGGGGCGTGGTAGCAGGTCTCCTCATCGTTGGGATCGGCGCCATATTCGAGGAGGAGGCGGGTGAGGCCGGGGTGACGGGCGAGGCCGGCGGCAGCGTAGATGACGGATTCGTGGACGGGGCGGGGAGGATCGTCGATGTACTCGGTCCAGCCGGTGTTGGCGCTGGCTCCGGCGTCGAGGAGTGCGCGGGCGGTGGGGACGAATGCGTCGGAACGGGATTTGTCGAGACGGAGATAGCGAGAGAAGGCGAGGTAGGTGAGGGCGTCCCATTGATACGGGCCGCCCGTTGCTGTGGCCAGGGTTGAGTCCTGGGCGAGGAATTTGCGGACGGTGGCTTCGTCGGCGAGGATTGCGGCCGTATAGATGTTGGCGGTGGCGAGGTGCGGGTAGCGGGCGAGGATGAGCTCGGCGTGCTCGAGGGTGCCGGAGGCGTGCCAGCCGTGGCGCGGGACGACCGCGACTTCGATGAAGGTGTTGACGGGGTCGGGCAGATTTTCGACGGAGCGAATGATGCGGAGAGTTTCAAGGTGCGCGGCGAACTGGGGCCAGGCGGGGAATCCATGTTCGCGGGCGAGCACGAGCTGCGCGTCGGCGAGGGTGATGGTGGGGAGCTGGTCGTCGGTGAGGGATTTCAGGCGGGGATGGTGGCGGCGGATGCGGTCGAGGGCCGCGGGCAGGCGTTCGGCGCAGTCTCGGGCCAGTTCTTTGGCTTGCTTCTTATATTGTTCGAGGTTGGGGCGCTCGGGGATTTCCCGGTCAGACATCATACGAAGCTCCTTTCATTGTCCGCAAAAGCGGGGGCGCCTCGGGAGTCCGCATGTGGTGAGGCTGAAAGAAGATTCGTCAGATTGTGGACAGCTAAGGTGGGCACGGCCCTTTCCGCGGACTGGATGCGCCCTTCGCGCTTTTTAGAAGGTAAGGGGTGGGGCTGGGGCGAGTCAAATTTAGCGGATAGCGGATAGCGGATAGCGGATAGCGGATAGCGGATAGCGGATAGCGGATAGCGGATAGCGGCCCCCGTTTAGCTCGCCGGCCTCGGTCGGCGAGCTTCGGGGGAACATAGCTACGGGTTAGCGGTGATGGCCGCCGCCACCGGAATGACCGCCTCCGCTGGAATGGCCGCCTCCGCCGAAATGTCCACCGCCGCCGGAATGACCGCCTCCTGAGAAGTGGCTGCCTCCGCCGTAGCTTTTCTCGGAGTGGCTTCCAACGAAGGACTGGTATCCGCCGGAGCGCTGGGGCCGGGAGGAGAAGCTGTTGAAACTGCGCGAGGAGCGCTGGTCGAAGCCGCCGCGCGAGAACTGATTGCCGGAATATGCGCGGGTGTTGGGCATGGAGCGCTGCGCGGGCTGGCGGAAGGTTGAGCCGAAGCCGCGGTTCTGTGCCTGCGGCCGGTTGTAGTTTTGGAAGGAGCGGTTGTCGTATCCGGGTGCAGAGCTGCGCGATTGGGCGAAATTGCGCGAGGGCAGGTTGTAGCCGGGACGCGCGTTGAACGCGGGCGCGCGGTTGAAGGACTGTTGTGGCGCACGATAGCCAGAGTTCGGATAGCCGCCGCGGAAGTTTTCCGGGGGACGAGCGGGGCCGACGGGGCGCGGGTTGAAGCGGCCCGGTGTGCGGCCGTAGTATCCGCCGCCGGAACGGCCGTAATAGCCACGACCGGCGATTTCGTTGCGACCCCAGTACGCACGCGGGCCACCGTGGGCGAGACCCCAGTCGACGAGGCTGCGGCTATGCGAAAACCAGAACTGATGCTGGAAGAGCAGGCCATGGCCGAACCAGTCGAAGCCCCATCCGAAGAATCCCCACGGCCAGTGGGTGAAGGCGGTGAGGACGCAGCCGAGGCCGAAGCGGACTCCATACCAGCCGTAGCCGCCGCCGTAGTAGAAGCCGGGCCAGGGCGCGATGGGCGCGCCGTAGACAGCCCAGGGATTGTAGGCGGGAACGTAGACGATTTGAGGATTGGCGGGGGCGATGTCGACGTAGCCCTGATTATCGGTGACCTGTTCCTGGGGCGTGCTTTGGAGATTGCCGGAAGCCTGGGCGCGCTGGCGGAGCGTTTGGATGGCGTTCGCCACATCCTGCGGCTGGTTGAAGTACGCGTTGCCGAGTTCGGTGGTCCAGGAAAGATTCTGATCCAGATTCGCGAGGACCTGGGGGAAGGCGGTGAGCGCCTTGACGCTCGCATCCCACGGCTGAGCATTGGCCTGGGCAGCGATGTCGTCGGGCGAAGCGTTGCCCATGGACTGACGCCAGCGGTCGGCTTCAGCGAGCTGGGGCGGGTAGGTCGAGGCGGCGAGAATCTGGGCGACGAGCGAGTCGGGGTAGAGGGCGATGGGGGCGACGAGTTGCTCGATCTGATCGGGCGAGAGGGCCTGCTGCGGTTGCTGCGGATAGCCTGGGGCGTATTGCTGATCGGGCGCAGGTTGCTGCTGGTCGGGATTGGGCTGCGGGTATTGCTGCTCGGACTGCTGCGGGACCTGAGAGTAAGGCTGCTGTTGGTCCGGATACGGCTGGTTATAGGGTTGCGACTGCGGATCGCTGTTCGGCGGCTGCTGCTGGTCGGGCGGAGGCGGGGGCACCTGCTGCGCGGAGAGATTCATTTGCGCAGCGGGGAAGAGGAGCAGGGCGAGGCTGAGAGTGAGGATGCGACGCAGGTTTTGCGTGACGGACTGCTTTGGTTGAGGTTGAGAAAAAGGTGTGGTCAGCGGCAGGAACGTGCGCAGCATCATAACTCCCCCAGTTGGCGCTTCATGCTCGGGTTCCGTTGCTCTGTTC
>JBAVUB010000583.1:0-1975 GCA_049696575.1 Acidobacteriaceae bacterium
CGTGGAAAGAGGCCGAGGCGGCCTGGCGGCAGGTGATGGAGCAGAACCCGCGGGATGCGACGGCAACGGCGCATCTGGGGCTGGTGCTGGCGCGGGAGACGGATTATGCAGGGGCGGTGGAGGAGTATCGGCGGGCGCTGAAGCTGGATCCGCGGATGCCGGGGGTTGAACTGGATCTGGGGCTGGCGCTTTTCAAGCAGGGAAAGCTGGAAGAGGCGATCGGGCCGCTGAAGCTGGCGGTGGCGGAGACTCCGGCGAACGCGCAAGCGCGCATTTTGCTGGGTATGAGTTACTACGGGACGGGGCAATATACGGCGGCGATTCCGGAGTTACGGTATGCGCTGGGGAAGACGCCGGAAAACGTGGAGATGCGCGGGGTGCTGGCGCAGAGCTGCCTGAATGCGAAGCAGTACAACTGCACGCTGGAGCAGTACAAGCAGATTTTGGCGGTGAATCCGGAGTCGGCGCAGGCGCACATGCTGGCGGGCGAGGCGCTGGACGGGATGAAGCAGACGCCGGAGGCGATTGTGGAGTTTCAGGCGGCGGAGAAGGCGGCGCCGACGGAGCCGAACGTGCATTTCGGGCTGGGATATTTGCTGTGGAAAGAACATCGGTACCCGGAGGCGGAGGCGGAGTTCAAGCTGGAGATTGAGAATGAGCCGATGCATGCCGCAGCGCTGGCGTATCTGGGCGACACGGAGATGAAGCTGGAGCACGGGGCGGAGGCGGAGGCGGATCTGCGGCGGGCGCTGCATCAGCCGGGGGCGCTTTCGCTGGCATGGCTGGATCTGGGGATTGTGCTGGCGGACGAGGGGAAGAAGGAGGAAGCGGCGACGGATTTTGAGCAGGCGGTCAAGATGGACCCGAACGGCGTGGACGCGCACTGGCGGCTGGCACGGCTGTACCAGTCGATGGGAAAAACGGAGGAGGCGAAGGGGGAGTTTGCGAAGGCGCGAGCGCTGCATGAGAGGGAGGATCAGAGTTTGGTGAAGCAGTTGACGTCGTCCACTTCGGCGCAGCCGAAGTAGACGGCGAGCCGGTAGGTGGTAACGAGAGGCGTCAGCGAAAGGCAGCGAGGGGCCGGTTAGCGAGGGACTTTTAGCGAGGAGCTTTTAGTGAAAGACTTATGGCGAAAAGCGATTTAGCGTTCTGCGATGAAGGTGACCTGGGGGAGGCGGAACCAGATGGCGTCGCCGTCGAGCTGAATGCTGAGAAGGTCGCGGAGGTCGGGTGCGGCAGTGGTGAAGAGACGGCGCAACTCGGCGACGCTGTCGGGCGGGGTTTTGGAGCGGCGGACCCAGTCGTCGAGGTCCATGTCGCGCTTGCTCTCGCTGTAGTGGTCGGTGACTTCGCGCTGGATGGTGAGACCGGCGTTTTGCAGGAGCGCGCGCCAGGCGCTGAGGCGATAGCTGCGGACGTGGGATGGGTCACGCAGTTTTTCGATGTGCTGGAGTTGGGTGTCGAGGGGTTCGTCTTCGGGGCCGTAGTTGTCGACGATAACGACTCTGCCGCCGGGTTTTGTGACGCGGGCCATTTCGCTGACGGCGGTGGCGTTGTCGGCGAAGTGGTGTGAGGCGAGGCGGACGGTGACGATGTTGAATGTGGCGTCGGGAAAGGGAAGTTTCTCGGCCGGGCCTTGTTGGGTGGTGAGGTTGGTGAGTCCACGCTGGGCGGCGTTCTTTGCGGTTTCGGCGAGCATGGCGTCGGTGAGGTCGTAGGCGACGACGCGCGCGACGCGAGGGGCGAAAGCGAGCGAGGTGTGGCCGGCGCCGGTGGCGATGTCGAGGATGGCGTCGGTTTCTTTTGGGGCGGCGAGGGCGACGAGGGTTCTTAGGGCTGTTTGGTCGCCATGGCCGGCGCTGACGGAGTAGGCCGCGGCGGTTGCGCCGAACTGAGCCTGGACGGCTTCGTGGACCGAGGCGTCGGGGGCGTTGGTCGTCATAGGAGGATGCTAGAAGGTGCGGGAAGCGAAGTC
>JBAVUB010000584.1:0-6582 GCA_049696575.1 Acidobacteriaceae bacterium
GGAGATTAACTCTTGCAGAATCAATCATCCGCTCCCGGGAAGGGGGGAGGGGTACCCGTCACCTGTACGCTGTACGCTGCACCCTGTCACCTATCCCGGAACCCCGCGCTTTCGCAGAGCCTCCACCACCATCACGCGAATATCGTCATAATCCAGCTTGCCGGAGAACATCCTGTAATCGACTTCCTGGTTGTCGTCCCCATGTCCCGTCAGCTGAAACTGCCGCTCGCCTGCGGCCGCTTCTGTTGCGTGAGCCTCCGCCCACGACTTCTGGTCGAAATCGTCGCTCTGCACATCGACTTCCCACACCCGGTGTCCATCCGGCCGGCGCACCAAAAAGCGGTAATACGTATGAAACTTGCCCATCGGATCGAAGTATTCGATGGCATCCACCCGGTCGTTGCCCAGCGGAAACATCTCCACCAGAAATCCCGTCGCCAGTCGCGCGTCGGGAGCCCCCGTCTTGTGCAGTTCATGCAGCAAGGTGCGCTCCTGGTCGCGCTGCTGCTTCATACCGGCCGCCGAATAAGCGGCTACCAGCGTGGTGTGAATCTTCCAGTTCCGCGGGTCGAGCTGTCGCGCCTTATCCGCATACTCCACCGCGAGCTGGCCCTGGAATAATTCCACCGCCGCCGTGGAAGCCAGCAGGTTCGCCGCCGTGTTGCCCGGATCCGTCTTCAGGACCTCCTGAAAATCGATCAGCGCCTGGCGTGCCCGGTTGGCCTGCAACTCTGCCATCCCCAGTGAAAGAGTCGGGTTGGTAGTGCCAGTGGCTGGCGTTGCAGTCGGCGCTGGCCCAGCCGCCGGAGTCCCGGACTGTGCAAATCCTGGCCCCTCCAGCGCGCAACTGGCCAGGAGAATTGCGAACCAAAACGCGCAGCCAGCGGTTGACCTCTTCATCGGAAATTCCCCGGATTCACTTTATCCTGTCGGCGCAGCCCGTGGGGCATACGTGCACCCACGTGAAGCAGCCATCAGGTATGCTGTGGCAAGAGCGCTCTTCGCGTCGACCTGCAAGGAGAATAACCTTGGTCTATTTGGTGATAGGCAGCTTTATCGTGATCTTTCTTGGCTGCATTCTTTGGGCAACAAGCCGGCGAGAGGATGAGCACCACCCCTGAGTCTTCAGTGCCTCTGCGAGGTGGCTTGTTGAAGCCGGGTTTTGCGATATGGTTTTTCATATCCACTGACAGCTTTTCAGAGAATCACCCGCAAACCCCGACCCATCAGTCAGGTAACGGCCTCCGGGACTCTTATCTATGTGCCCCGCGTCTATAGACATACGCATTGGCGTAAAAAATCCGGTATCCCGAAATACCCAGTGGAACCCCAGTTGCACATGACTAGTTCTACAGCCGATCTTCTCCCGAATTTTGTATACGGGGATAGACAATAGTCAGTTCCGGGTCCCCAGAGGTGTTCGCGTCCGGAGCACCACACCTCGTTATGCAGCGCACGTTTCAAACCCGCATTGTGGCTGTGCTTCTGGCCCTCTTCACCGGGGCCGCGGTGGTGTGCGCCGGTTTCAATCTGGTGCAGGAGAACCGCTACCAGTCCCCCATCGATGGCGTTTGGTGGATCGAAGCGCAGGGTGGCTTAAAGGCTGAGCGCGTCCCAGCCAACAGCCCCGGCGAACGTGCCGGCGTCAAGCCCGGCGATTTGCTCGTCGCCGCTAACGAACAGCCGACACCGGTCGGCGCTGACCTGGCCCGCGAAATCTGGCGAACCGGCGCCTACAACACCATCCACTACACCCTCGTGCGCGACGGCATCCGCCTGCCCGATGTCCCCGTCGTCCTCGACATGCAGGATCGCAGCATCCACCAGGGCTTCCGCTTCATCGCGCTGGTCTATCTTGGCATCGGTCTCTACGTCCTGCTCCGACGCTGGACCGCCCCCCACTCCACCCACTTCTATATCTTCTGCCTGGTTTCTTTCGTCCTCTACTCCTTCTGGACCACCGGCAAGCTGAACGAGTTCGATTGGATCGTCTACTGGAGCAAAATCGGCGCGAACGCGCTGCAGCCAGCCCTCTTTCTGCACTTCGCCCTCGCTTTTTCCTCCGAACATCGTGAGCGCCGCCGCTGGCTCGTGCCCCTGATTTATCTGCCTGCTGCCGCCATCATCGCCCTCCAGGTCATGGCCATCGAGCTTTGGTCGGCAACCGAACTGTTGCGCCACCGTCTCGACCAGGTTGCCACCGGCCATCAGGCGCTCTTCTATGTCCTCGCCGCCGCCGTCTTCTACGTGCACTATCGCGAGACCAAAGCCCCCCTCGAACGCCAGCAGCTCAAGTGGCTCACCCGCGGCACCCTGCTCGCCGTCGCTCCGTTCACGCTCCTGTCCGCCATTCCCTACATGGCCGACATCGCCATGCCCGATGTCCTCACCAAAATCGCCGGCATCTGCATGGTCATCCTCCCGCTCACCTTCGCCTGGGCCATCGTGCGCTATCGCATGATGGACGTCGACCTCATCTTCAAGCGCGGCGTCACCTACACCCTCGCCACCGCCGCTCTGGTCGGCGTCTATTTCGCGTTCCTCGCCGTCGCCGCCGCTCTCGCCCAGGCACGCCTGCGCAGCTTCGGCATCTGGGGACTCCTCTCCGCCATCGTCGTCGCCGCCCTGCTCTTCGAGCCCCTTAAGCGAACCATCCAGATGCGCGTCGATCGCCTCTTCGACCGCCAGAGCTACGACTACCGCGCCACCCTCATCACCTTCGGCCGCGGGCTTAGCTCGTTCACCAATCTTGAACCGCTGCTGAATGCCATCGTCGATCGCCTGCCCCGCACCCTGCTCGTCGATCGCGTCGCTGTCTTTCTCCAGGACGCGCCCGGACAATACCGCCTCGCCGCCCAGCACGGTTTACCCGAAACCCTCGAACACAGCCGCCTCGATCTTGCCTTCCTCGACTTCGATGAACCCAACGCCGGCACCCATCTCTTCCTCGAAAATCCCCAGCTGGCGCTGAACCTCAGCCCTGCCGAACAGCACTCCGCCTCCCTGCTCGACATGAATTATTTCCTCCCCTGCCGCGTCGGCGTTCCCAACGCGCGCGAATGGCAGGCCCGCGACTTCCAGGTGAAAGACCGCACCATCGCCGTCATCGGCCTCGGTCGCCGCCAGGGCGGCGACTTCCTCTCCAGCGAGGATATGGAGCTCCTTGAATCCCTGGCCGGCTACATCGGCATCGCCCTCCAGAACGCGACCCTCTACGCCAGCCTCGAAGAAAAAATCATCGAATACGAGCGCCTCAAGGAATTCAACGAGAACATCGTCGAATCCATCAACGTCGGCATCCTCGCCCTCGACCCCGAAGAGCGCATCGAGAGCTGGAATTCCCAGATGGAAGTCATGTTCGCGCTCGCCCGCCAGGAAGCGCTGCATCAGCCCCTCGAAGCGGTCTTCCCCGTCAATCTCGTCGAGGAATTCCGCCGCGTCAAAGACCAGCCCGGGGTCCACAATCTCTACAAATTCCGCCTCGAAACCCGCGCCGAAGAAACCCGCATCGCCAACATTGCCATCGCGCCGCTCATCTCCCGCGATTTCCGCACCGTCGGCCGCATCATCCTCATTGACGACATCACCGACCAGACCCAGATGGAGGGCCAGCTCGCCCAGGCCGAGAAGCTTTCCTCCATCGGCCTGCTCGCCGCCGGCGTCGCCCATGAAGTCAATACGCCCCTCGCCGTGATCTCCTCCTATGCACAGATGCTGGCCCGTCAGCTCAAAGGCGATGCAAAACTCGCTCCCCTGCTCGACAAAATTACCCAGCAGACCTTCCGCGCTTCCGAAATCGTCAACGGCCTGCTCAACTTCTCCCGCACCAGCGGCGCAGAATACCGCGAGACCGACGTCAACGCCATCATCCGCGAAACCCTCACGCTGCTCGATCACCAGTTCAAAACTGCCCAGATCAGCGTCGAGACCAGCCTCATGCCCGGCCTTCCCGCCATCATGGGCAATGCAGGCAAACTGCAGCAGGTCTTCCTCAATCTCTTCCTCAACGCCAAGGACGCCATGGCCGGAGCCGCCGCGTCCCCCGGCGAGAGCCGCACTCTGCGCATCGCCACTGAGGTTAACGGCCACGTCAGCATCTCCATCGCCGACAGCGGAGCCGGCATCGCTCCCGAGCACCTGCGCCGCATCTACGATCCCTTCTTTACCACTAAGACCGCGCGCCGCGATGGCCAGCCGCGTGGCACCGGCCTCGGCCTTGCCGTCACCTACGGCATCATTCAGGAGCACTCCGGCAAAATCCACGTGGAGAGTCAGGTGGGACTGGGCACGACTTTCTATCTTGAGTTTCCCCTGCTGAGGAAACCCGCGCATGTCTGAAGGCACCCTCGCGGTTCCGGATCATTCTCAAGCTGCTGGTTCGGATTCCCTCCCGCGCATCCTCATCATCGACGACGAAGCCGCGATTCGCGAATCGCTTGAGACCCTTCTGTCTATGGAAGGCTATGCCGTCGACAGCGCGGAAAATGGCGAGCTTGGCCTCGAACGCATCGCCGAGCAGCCCTTTGACCTCGTCCTGCTCGACCTCGCCCTGCCTGGCCGCAACGGAATCGAAATCCTCAGCACCCTGCGCGAGCGCGAGCTCAACCTGCCCGTCATCATGATCACCGCCTTCGGCACCGTCGATAACGTCGTCGACGCCATCCGCGGAGGCGCCCAGAACTTCGTCCAAAAACCCTGGGACAATGAAAAACTCCTCGCCGATATCCGCGCCGCCATCGCCCGCTATCGCGCCGAAGAAGAAAATGTCCAGCTCAAGCGCGCCTTCCGCCAGCGCTACAACTTCCCCAACATCGTCGGCAAAAGCGACGTCATGCTGCGCATCTTCGACCTCGTCGCCCAGGTCGCCCCCACCCGCTCCACCGTCCTCATCCAGGGCGAGAGCGGCACCGGCAAAGAACTCATCGCCAAAGCGCTCCACGCCAACTCCACCCGTAAAGACAAGCCCTTCGTCCCGGTCAACACCGGCGCGATGCCCACCGACCTCCTCGAATCCACCCTCTTCGGCCACGTCAAGGGCGCGTTCACCTCCGCCATCGCCGCCAAAAAGGGCCTCTTCGAAGTCGCCAATGGCGGCACGCTCTTCCTCGACGAAATCGCCACCATGGGCATGGACACCCAGGCCAAAATCCTGCGCGTCCTCCAGGATCGGCGCTTCATGCACCTCGGCGGCGTCCAGGAAATCCAGGTGGACGTCCGCATCATCGCCGCCACCAACGTCGATCTGCGCCAGGCCGTCCGCGAAGGCAAGTTCCGCGAAGACCTCTTCTACCGCCTCAACGTCATCGCCATTGAGCTGCCGCCTCTGCGCAGTCGCCGCGAAGACATTCCCGCCCTGGTCACTCACTTCCTCAAGTACTACTCCGACGAAAACGGCCTCTCCGCGCGCGCGCTCACCCCGGAAGCCATGCGCGCCCTCGTTGACTACGAGTGGCCCGGCAACGTCCGCGAACTCGAAAATGTCATCGAGCGCGGCGTCGTCCTCTCCTCCGGCGGCACCATCGGCGCCGATCTGCTCCCTGGCCACCTCACCGGCTCCAGCTATTCCTCAAGCCTCCTCGAGCACAGCCCTGACGCGTCCCTTTTCGACATCATGGAAGACATCGAGCGCCGCATCATCGTCGATAAGCTCGATCGCTGCAACGGCAACCAGACCGAAGCCGCCGAGCAGTTCCGCATCCCCCTCTCGACCCTCAACCAGAAAATCAAGCGCCTCAACATCGAAATCCGCAAGCGCTCCCGCGACTGAATCCAGGAAAAACCGGGTCGCCGGGTCGGTCTGCTTGCAGTTCATGCCTGCACAGCCTACACTGGATGCATGCAGTATACGATCCGCAACGTGCCAGGCACCCTGGACGCCGCCCTCCGCCGCCGTGCGCAGGAGCAGGGCAAAAGCCTGAACGAAATCGCGATCGAAGCCCTGGCTCGGGGAGCCGGTGTCAGTGGCGAGCGCACCCGAAAGCGAGATCTGAGTGACATCGTTGGTACCTGGCAGAACGACCCAGCCTTCGACGAAGCCATTGCCGCGCAGGACACCGTGGATGAGGATCTTTGGCGTTGAGGCTGGCGCTCGACACGAATCGCTACACTGACCTCGTCCGGGGCGATCCGCATGTAGCACAGTCCGTCGAATCAGCCGATGAAGTCTGGCTGCCATTTGTCGTGCTGGCCGAACTGCGCGCTGGGTTTTCTCTCGGCAGCAAAGGTGCGCACAACGAGGCGGCCCTGCGGCGGTTTCTCTTCAAACCGAGTGTCGAAGTCCTTTACGCCGACGAACAGACGACGCATCACTATGCGAGCGTGTACCGGCAACTACGTCTGCAAGGAACGCCCATCCCGACGAACGACATGTGGATTGCAGCCCTGGTGCTTCAGCATTCGCTCACTCTCTGCGCCCGCGACACCCACTTCGATGTGCTTCCGCAGCTCCCGCGCGTCTAGGGGGCGCAGAATCACGAACGCCGGGAGTGCGACCGCGGACTAGCAGCGTCACTCAATCGCGAACACCGCATACACCGTAGCCGACTCCTCCACCTGCTGCGGCCGAATCGCCAACGGCGGAGG
>JBAVUB010000585.1:0-3300 GCA_049696575.1 Acidobacteriaceae bacterium
GATCTGTTCGTTTCGCCGATCAGACGGGAATTGAAGCGACCGTGCCTCTGGTGGCCTCCGGCACCGGGTCAGCTACCGCGACCTTTGCGACGAGCATGATTTCACCGGGCGCGGACACGGTGAGTGCTGCTTACCAAGGCGATGCCGCGTTCGCCACAAGTTTTGGGAGGACGTCGGTGAAGGCTACCGGGCTTCCCGATACCCTCACCTTTAGCGTGACGCCGAACCCTGTCGCTATTGGCGCCGAGGCGACTTTCAACGTCACCGTGGCGAATCCGGCCGGAAGTACAGGCGGCACTCCAGCGGGTTATGTCGAATTCTATGATGGCTCGACGATTATCGGAGGGCCCTGCGGCTTAATCAATGGATCGTGTACGTTCGGTAACGTTTTCTCTCAAGCCGAGCAAACTATATTGTCGGTCTGGTATTCGGGCGATTTGACCCACGTGTCCAACATGGCCTCGCAGAGTGAGAGCGTGAAAATCATACCCAATGTGTCGATGAACGCTCCCTACTCGATCACAACGGCACAGGTGCTTTCAGCGGTCATCACGGTAAGCGGCGGAGCAGGAAACCCAACCCCGACCGGATCGGTGACGCTGAACGTCTGGACTTCTCTGACTGGGACCGGCTACACCTCGCCCGCCGCAACTCTGACTAATGGCAGCGCACCGATCAATATTCCGGCGGGGACCTTCGCTGCAGGCTCGTATGGGCTAACGCCCACTTATACGCCGGACACAGCCAGTTCTTCTGTTTACCTGGGCGGCACTCTGATTGGGCGCTCTATCGAGGTGACGACACCCCCGCCGACGTTCACAGTCAGCGGAACAACCGTCACCCTCGCTCCCGGGGCGACCGCAGGAAACACCTCGACGATCACGCTGACTCCGGTGGCAGGGTTCACGGGAAACGTAACGCTGTTCGCGGCCATCACCGCCAGCCCGGCAGGGGCGCAGTATCCGCCCACATTCAGTTTTGGTTCTACGAGCCCGGTGGCGATCACCGGAACAAACAGCGTAACCGCAACACTGACGGTGACGACAACGGCGGCCAGCAACAGCGCGTATCTCCAACCTAAGGACCGATCCCTGCGCTGGTGCGGGGTCGGGGGAGCGTCGATGGCGCTGATGCTGCTCCTGGGGATGCGCAGAAGACAGTTCAGATGGGGAGCGACATTGAAAGTGTGCCTGCTGCTGCTTGTTCTGAGTGGAGCAGGTCTCGCGTGTAGCGGAGGCGGTGGCGGGAACAGCGGCGGTGGAGGAGGCGGAGGGTCTGGCAATCCAGGCACTACCGCAGGGACTTATACGGTGACGGTGACGGGCACTTCGGGTTCGGTCAATGCAACAGGCTCGATTACTATGTCGGTGCAATAGACCCGACCGTTCACCCCCGGCGTCGTGATTTCAGCCGTCGACTCCCTGCAACATCCCCTTCAAGCCGCAGCCAAATAACCTGGCCCCGAACAAAATTACCCGGCCCCCGAACAAATAACCGGCCCGCGGGCCCCCGCCAGGTTCACCCCACAGCAAGAAGCGGACTCCCAAACCATGCCATGTCAATGTAATCCGACCTCCGTTCAGCACCCCGGTACCGTCCCTTCCCGAAATGGGCCGGTGACCCACGTCGAGCCCCTACCCAATACCACCCCGGCGGCCACGCCTAACTGGACGAGAAAGATTTACCAGTTCGCGACAAACGGATGACAACTCCGACTCGCAGCGCCGCCTACCATCGCTGCTCAGCAGGTCCGAGTAGGTTCTGTACCCGGTCACTCCGGCCGATGGTCCGGCCTCCCTTGCCCCTGACTTCTCAAAGGAGAAACCGATATGCAGATTTACAAGTCGGCGGCCGCCGCTTGCGCGGCCCTCGCTCTTCTCGTAATTTCCGCCCCATCCCAGGCGCAATATCGCCTTACCAATTTAGTTTCCAATCAAGTCGATCAGGCGCCCAGCACCGATCCCCTGCTGGCCAACGCCTGGGGACTGGCCCGGAGCGCCACCAGCCCCTGGTGGATCAGCGATAACGACACCGGTTGGTCGACTGTCTATTCCGCCACCGGAACCATCGAGTCACTCAAGGTTGTGATTCCCACCGCTGGTAACGGACCGACCTCGCCGACAGGCGGCAACGGCCCTGGCACACCGACGGGCATTGTTTACAACGGCTCGAAGACCGATTTCCTTGTTCAGGGCGACCCCGCGTCTTTCATTTTTGCCACGCTCGACGGCACCATCAGCGCCTGGTCCGGTGCCGTGAACAAAAACCTGGCCACCCTGGTCGTGGACAACTCGGCCAACAAAGCCAGTTACACGGGCCTCGCCATCACCAGCAATCCGTCCGGCAACTTCCTCTACGCGGCGGACAACACCAACAACGTTATCGATATGTATGACGGCACCTTTACCCTGGTGAAAACGTTCGGCGATCCCAGCGTCCCCTCGACCCTCTCGGTATTCGGCGTCCAGGACATCAATGGCATGGTCTACGTCGCCTATGCCGTACCGAACGCCGGCGCGGGCGGTTATATCGACGTCTTCCAGGAGGATGGCACCTTCGTCAAGACCCTAATCAAGGGAGACAGGCTCAATCAGGGCTGGGGCATCGCCCTCGCTCCCGCCAATTTTGGCCCGCTGAGCAATACTCTGCTGGTTTCCAACAACTCCGTCGACGGCACTGTCAACGGCTTCAATCCCACAACCGGGGAGTTTGTCGGTACGATCAGGAACCACGGCAGGAAGATCATCCTCAACAACCTCTGGGGCATTGCCTTCGGTGGCGGAAACACGACCAATGGAGCCGCCAACCAGCTGTTCGTTACCGTAGGCCCGGGCGGTGGAACCATAAACGAATTCGCCGGTACCTTTGCCTCCATCGTCTTCGACCCAAAGTGTTACTGACCACGAGGACGAGAGCACCCCGAAACAGGTGTCTTCCTGCCTGGGCCGGGAGTGCTCTCGTCCACCTGGACGTGGTGTTCGCTGACGCCTCAAGCGATCACCGGGAGCGATGCCCTGAAAGGAAAGTGCCGGAAACTGACTCCCATTCGCCGAGAAGTGAAAGCGGAGCGGCGGCCTTTTCGGCCCGTGCCGGCAACCGCTGCAGTTCTCGCTTTTCGCCCGATGGTTTGATCGTCCAGTCGCTGCCGGAAAGGCTCGTCACAGCAGTCGACCCCATAGCCCGCGAAATACCCCCTTCACAATCCCCCCGCCAGGTTCACCCCACAGCAAGTAGCGGACTCCATCGCGACCCTCACGTCAATACAAAACGGCTCGCATCTCGGTACTCCAATGCCGTACC
>JBAVUB010000586.1:0-1522 GCA_049696575.1 Acidobacteriaceae bacterium
ACCTTGGCGGTTTCGCCGGCGTTATGGGCCTTGTTGCTGCCGCCATCCTGCTGGATGGTGCCTTCGTCGCCGTTGACCTTCTGATGTTCCGCGCCGGGCAGGGCGTTGACGACGCCGGGGATTTCAACCACGGAGCCGTTGGGGAAAATCATGGAGGTGAAGTGCATGTTGAGCTGCGCTTTTTGCGCGCCGAAGCCGCGGCCGGGGCGGACGACGCTGTCGACGATCCCCTGGACGTAGACGCCGGATGGGATCACGACGCGGTTGCCGACGACGACGGGGAAGGTGGACCAGAGATAGACTCCGTCGCCGGGGCGGGCGCTTTTGGTGTTGACGGCGCTGCGGAGCTCGAGAAGGACTTTGGTTCCGGCGGGGACCAGGATGATGTTGGGGGCTGCCGCAGGGGCGGCCATGGTTGCGGGCGCCGGCGTTGCGGCGGCGATCTGTGTGGAGGTTGGCGTCGCCTGGGGAGGCGGAGTCGGGGTCGAGTCGGGGGGCGTGGTTTGCGCGGCGGCAGCCAGGGATCCGGCAAGCAGTAAGGCAGTGAGGGTGAGGCGGTAGTGGGTCATCTGCGGCGACCTCCGGAAACCATCGCTATTGTGCCTGAAAAATCGGATGAGTTCTTGCCTGAAATCTTATGCCCAAAAACCCGGCCAGGTGGTGGGGCGCTCTATTGGACGACTGGCGATGGCTACGGGTGAGCCACAGCGGCGTTGTCAACGGACACGACGACGCAGTCTTCCTGGTTCTGGGCGTTGTGGCGGCAGGCGTCGATGGCCTTGTGCCTGGCGTCGTCGGTGGTCATTTGCGCGACCGAGACCCCGAAGAAGTGCGGGGAGACCGCGAAGGCCTTGTGCGGTCCGAGGAGGAGATAGTTCTGCCAGGCACGCTGTCCGTCGTCGGCGAGACTGGGCGGTGGGGGGATGTTGGGCGAATGGATTTCGGGGAATGGCTGGGGAAGTGGATTGAGTTGGTGCGCGATGAGGAAGGCGTCGACGGTGTCGGACCAGGCGCTGACGTGACGGAAGAGGGAGTGGCCGTCGTCGCCGATGGGCGGGGCGAGGACGAACTGGTCGTTGCCGCCCTGGGAGCGGAAGGCGGCGTCGAACTTCTGGGCGAGCTCGGGCCAAAAGAACTTGTCGTTCTGGGCGTAGAGCCAGAGCATGGGGACGCGCGAGCGTTTGCCGAAGTTCTTGTAGGCGTGGATCAGGTCGTCGGGATTGCAAACGTTGTGGTCGGCTTGTGAGCCGCGGCCACCAGCGAAGTTGATGGCGGCGACGAGGCCAGGAGGGGTTTCGGCGGTGAGGGCTACGGTGGCCAAGCCGCCGGTCGAGTGGCCGACGGCGATGGCGTGATCGGGATCGACGTTGGGGAAGGTGCGGGCGAAGTCCATCGCGACGCGGAGATCCTGGGCGGAGTATTCAGCGGCGGACTGGTAGTCGGTGGTGGGGCAGCGTCCGCCGTGACGGCCGTCCGGTTCGCCGCCGGAGTGTCCGTAGCCACGGCGCACGACGACGAGGAC
>JBAVUB010000587.1:0-8040 GCA_049696575.1 Acidobacteriaceae bacterium
GTGCTGGAGAACGTCCCCGACTCGTGGCTCTTCACTGAGCTGCTCAGGGCCACGTGCGCCAGGGCGCCCGGTTGCTGGTCGAACACTCCGTCTCCGGCGACCTGAGCCGGTGCCGGCTGCACTGCCACATCGCCCAGCGTCACGCCCACCGCGTCCAGCTCCGGATAAGCCGCCAGCACGGTGGCCTTCACCGGAATTTCCTTGCCGTCCTTCAGTTTTGCCGAAGTAAACACCAGGCTGACGCTCGCCGCGCCCTTCGCATTCTTCACGTCGCCCACCTTGCCGATCAGCTCCGTGCCTTTCGGCAATTTGGTGCCGTCCGCTGTCGTTACGGTTCCGTCCAGCTTCGCTGTTACCACCTGCCCAGTCGCCGCGCTCTTTGAATCCAGCGTGCGATCCAGCCTCGTGTTCACGCCCACCAGAGACTGCGCCGATGCGGCCCCGACTACGGCGAATGAGACCAAAACCAGACTGATAGAGAGTTTCTTAAACGATGTAAAACGCATGAATCGCTCCTCTGCAGAAAATTCTGCCGTTACGCCGGTTGCTTCCTCTACCGTCCCGCTTCCCGAACAGACTTCTGCGAACGCGTCGGTCCTTCGACGTCGGCAACCGCAGGGATGACGGGTACTGTGAATGAGCGCAGGCGCGCCAGCGGAATACCACGTGGTTCCGCCTCGTGGATCGCGTCAGGCAACCAGTTGCTTCGGCAGAAGCTTCTGGAGGGACACCACCCAATCCATTTCTGCGATGGCCGCTAGCAGAAACGGTGTAAAACCACCCTCTGTGGCTTTGACGCGCGGGCGCGCTGTTTGGATTCAGGGAAAGGTGGATTTATGGGGCAGAGAAAAATCTTTACTAAACCGATTTTTTACGCCCGATTCACATCACGTATGCTACGCGCTCCAGCTCCCGCTGCATGCACTCCGGCTTGCACGCATTCGCCTCCAGGCGCAACACCGCCTCGCGGACCATCGCCGGATCCGCGCCGTAGCCGCGCCCCGATAGAAACGTGGTCACCAGCTCCGCCGCCTGCCACGAATCCATACTCGTCTGCAGAAGCTCCGTTCGCAACCCCGCGAGCTCTGCCATCGGGAATTTCTCGATTCTGCTGTTGCTCGCCATGGTCGTCTCCTCGCTCGCAGCCTGTCCGGATTTCCTCCTCCGGCGCGTTCTCGATTGACCTTCTCTACTCAAACCTCTGTTCCCTTTAGACACATTTGCGAAAATTGTGTTGCCATCCCCTTCCCATATCCCGATATTTCTTCGCGGGCAACCCTTTTCCATCGTGCAAAATACAACTGTAGTAACTACAGCCGTACACTAGCTTCCGTGACCGATTCCCCAAAAGAACCGCCCCGTCCGCCCAACCACGAAGGGCCTTCCTGGGGTCTGATGCTCAGCATCATCTTCCTCGCCATGCTCGTCGCCATCGCCATTGCCTGCGCTTTCATTCACCCCTTACTGCACCCGCACTGAAGCGAATAGTGCCGCGCACTCTGAATACGTTTCGCGCCCCGCTTCGGTTCTCTCCCGCGTCTTACAATCATCGGAGATTCCGCACCCTTCTCCGCGTACGGACAGGAGACGCATGTTGCGTGTAGGCCTCACCGGCAGCCTCGGCAGCGGCAAAACCACCGTCGCGGCCATCTTCCGCGAGCACGGCTTCCATGTTCTCGAAGCCGACGCGATCGCGCGCGAGATGATGAACCCCGGCCAGGACGTATTCCTCCGCATCGTCGAGCACTTCGGCCCTTCCGTCGTCCGTCCCGACGGGGCACTCGACCGCGCCCGCCTCGCCGCTCTGGCCTTCTCCGAAGGCCAGCTCAATGAGCTGAATCGTATCGTCCACCCTCCCGTCATCGCCGAGCAGGAGCGCCTCACCAGCGCAATCATCGCCCGCGATCCGCACGCCGTCGTCGTCATCGAATCGGCCCTCATCTTCGAAGCCGAAGCCTGGGGCACCGTTCCCCAGTGGCGTAAGCGCTTCGATCGCGTCATCCTGGTCACTGCGCCCGACGATCTCAAGATCCAGCGCTTCCTCGCCCGCATTCTGCCGCCCGGCGTCACAGCGGAACATCGCGCCGCAGCCGAACGCGACGCCCGCCTGCGCCTAGCCGCGCAGCTTCCCGACGCCGAGAAAATCCCGCGCTGCGATTTCGTCATTGACAACGCCGGCTCCCTTGACGCCACCCGCCGCCAGGCCGAACACATCGTCGGAGAACTCCGCGCCGTCTCCGGTGTTTGAGTCGATACAATAAAAAAAGGCCCGCTATGCGCCTCTGTTCGCGCACCGGGCTCATCCCACGGTGCAGGCTGCCCCGCATCCGGGCCCTGACACGAAGCACGAAGCTACCCTATGACTTTTCGCCGACTTCTCCTGGTTCTTATCCTGGTTGCAGGATTCTGCTACTTCATCACCCACTTCGAAGTTCGCCGCCTCGGCGCTTCCGGCTCTTCGCTCACGCTGACCGAAGCCCACGCCGCGCCTGAGTTCACTTCAACCGAGATGAACAACATCTCCGTCTACAAGCGCGTCGTCCCCTCCGTCGTCAACATCACCGCCGGCACCGTCACTCTCGACTTCTTCATGGGCCTCGTGCCCCAGCAGGACCAGGGCTCCGGCTTCATCCTCGACAAGCAGGGCCACATCCTCACCAACTACCACGTCGTCGCCGACGCGCGAAACATCGAAGTCCAGACCCACGACAAGCATCGCTATCAGGCCCAGGTCATCGGCAAAGATCGCCTGCACGACCTCGCCCTTCTCCAAATCAACGCGCCCAACCTCGTCCCCGCCGTCCTCGCCAGCTCGCGCGATCTCCAGGTCGGCCAGCAGGTCTACGCCATCGGCAATCCCTTTGGTCTCTCCGGAACCATGACCTCCGGCATCATCAGCGCCATCCGCTCCGTGCGCAGCCCCGAAGGCGGTGTGCCCATCGAGAACGCCATCCAGACCGACGCCGCCATCAATCCCGGCAACTCCGGTGGCCCGCTCCTCAACTCTCAGGGCGAAGTCATCGGCATCAACTCGATGATTGCCCAGAATGGCGCAGAGCAGAATGCAGGCATCGGCTTCGCCATTCCCATCGATACTGCCAAAGCTGTCCTCGCCGACATCCAGAAGTACGGCCACTCCCGCCGTCCCTCACTCGGCGTTGTTACACTCCCCATCGGCCCCGATCTCGCCGAGCAGATGGGCCTGCCCGCCCAATACGGCGTCCTCATCGAAAGCACTGTCCCTGGCGGCGCCGCCGATCACGCCGGTTTGCACGGCGGCAACCAGGTCGCCTACCTCGGCAACATGCAGATCTCCATCGGCGGCGACCTCATCGTCGCCATCGATGGCCAGGAGATCACCAACTCCCAGGACATCGCCGAAATCATGAACCAGCACCAGCCCGGCGATACCGTTACCGTCACCTTCTTCCGCGGCCGCCGCAGGATGACCACCCGCGTCACGTTAGGCGAAGCTCACGAGCAATCCGCCTGAGTCGAAGCTGAACGCTTTTCTGTACCCTGTGCCCTGCACCCTGTACCCTTCGCTCACCGCAGCCGCTGCGTCACCTCAGGCCGCACCAGATAAAGAAAGAACACCAGGTTCACCGTCACCGTCACGATCTCCACGATCTGGTGAAATTTCACCAGCACCCACATCCCATACAGCCCCGAACAAAACACTGCCGCCAGCGCCAGCGCCCATCCCCATCGCCGCAGCCGCAGCAATCCCTGGCCAGCAGCGGCAAACGCCGCGCACAGGATCAGCACCACCAGCGGCAGCTTGTGCAGCGTCACGCCCACCAGCCCGATCAGGCACAGCAGAAACATCCACAGCCCGATCGCCGCCATCCCGGGCAGCAGCCCGCCCTTTTCTTCTTCACTCATAACGTATGCAGATACGCCAGCAGATCTGCCAGTTGCTGATCGTTCAGATCGTTCCCGTATCCGGGCATCATATTGCGCCCGCGCTCGATCACCGGCGTCACCCGCTCGTCGTTCGCCGGCGCCCCACTCGGCAGATACTTCTTTCGATACACCCCAAACAAACTCGGCCCATGCAGATCGCCCGTCTGATTCGCGTAGTGGCAGCTCGCGCAATACTGCTGATACACCGCGCGCCCCCGCGCCTCCTGCGGCGTCAGCTCGCTCACCGCCTTCGAAGGCCCCAGCGACGGCCCACACCCCGCAACACTCAGCGTGAATACCGCCGCAACAACAACACTCGGAATCTTCAATCGCAACCTGGCTTCCCGCACCACTCCCCAATCTCTGACCCTGCTTCGCTACTCCCTACTCCTTACTCGCTACTCCCTAGTTCCCCGCAGCTACCAGCTCCACAATCCGGTCCAGCGCAACCCGCGCCGCATCGCCCGCCGGCTGCCGATCGTTGCACAGAATCGAAAACACCAGCGTCCGCCCGCTCGCTGTCTTCACATACCCGCTCAGCGCGTTCACTTCTGCCAGCGTCCCCGTCTTTGCGAAGACCTTGCCCTTCAGCGCCCCCATGAATCGTCCATCCAGCGACCCATCCACGCCGCCAATGGGCAACGTCGATTTGTACACCTCGCCCCACGGCTGTCGCGCCGCGTAGGCCAGCAGCGCTGTTGCTGCGCGAGGCGTGATCAGATCATCCGGTGACAATCCCGATCCGTCATAAAACAGAAAATCTCCCGGATCGACGCCCGCGTTTACCAGAAACTGCCGCACCACTCGCGCTCCCTGCGCAATCGTTCCGTCTTCTCCCTCCAGCCGCCCCAGCAACCGCTGGTATAACTCCGCGTGCAGATTCTGGCTCACCTTGTTCGTCACCGTCACATCCTCGGCCAGCGTCGGCGACACGTGCGTTGCCAGCACCTTCAACCCCGTCACCGGCGGCTCGATCGTGGTCAGCGCCAGCGGCCGCAGCACCACTGTCTGATCCACCTCGTCCCGATATTTCTCCGTATCGAACGGCAGCCGGTGCCACGCCGTAGCCGTTCCCGTCACCGTTACGCCGCGCGCCAGCAGCATCTGCCGCAGCGCCGTCGCCGCAAACTGTGCAGGATCCTCAACCGCCAGCCCCTCATGCATTCCGTTCGCGCTCAGCGAGCCAAACAGCCGTATCGCCAGACTTCCCGGCGCGCGATCGATCCCCGGATGTGCCGCTTCGCCCACCCGTGGCGGCGTCAGCGAATTCTCCAGCTTGTAGTACGGCACATCGGGATTCCATGCGATCGTCATCGGCGCTGTCAGCGCCGTGTCGCCCTCACTGCCTGCCGGAGCGCCCGCATTCGCCGCCGCCGGCGCCGCAGGCGTGATGTTCAGATACACAACGTTGTCGTTCACCGTCAGCGCCGACACCGGCGCGCCGTAATCCCACTGCAAATCGTCCCACGCCCAGCTTCCGCCGTATCGCTCCCACACAAACCACGTGTCGTCCCCGATCACATCGCCGGTAATTGTCTTCACGCCACTGGCGACAATCTGGTCCGCCATGTTTTCCAGCGCCTGTAGTGGCGGATTCGGCCGTTCCGTCTTCCCATCCCACGGATAGGTCCGCCCCGACATCGTCGGATCGCCCGCGCCCAATAGCCGCACGTCGCCGGTCAGTGTCCCGCTTGCATCGATCGTCCCCGAAGTGACCGCGGTCGTGGTCCACGTTGCATTCGCGGGAATCAACGCCAGCGTTGCCGCCGTCGTGAACAGCTTCGCGTTCGACGCAGGCTCGAAGAACTCCGCGTCGTTCAGCGCGTACAGCGGCTTGCCCTCGAGCGTCACCACGGAGATCCCCCAGTGTGCGCGCGCGACCGCCGGATCGGCGAGAATCTGCCGAATCTCGGCATCCAGGCTCACTTTGTGAACCGGCCTCGCCGCCTTGTGCTTCGTCGCCGCGTGAGCCGTGACCATCAGCAAAGACGCGAGGGCGCATGTCCCGAAGGATCGCGCCGCTTTTCCGCTGACGCGCCGCTTTTCCGCTGACTGTTTCATCGCTGGGTGCCCCCGGCGATGCCTCGCCGTCTTCCTTACTGGCTAACGCGCTCTCCACCCTCAACCCTGATCCCTAAACTCTAACCTCTAAACTCTAATTCCCAAACCCTCGTTCCATCGCTGTAGCCTTTCTTATGACATTCGCCCACCGCCCACGCTTCACATGGCAGCTCCGTACGCGCTCTCTCGCGCTTGGTGAGCGCACGCTCATCATGGGCGTCCTCAACGTTACGCCCGACTCTTTTTCCGATGGCGGCGCGTTTCTCGAGCCCGATGCCGCCCTCGAACAAGCGCTCTCTATGCTTGACCACGGCGCGGACCTCATCGACATCGGCGGCGAATCCACCCGCCCCGGTTCGACGCAGCCCATCAGCTCCGGCGAAGAACAAGCCCGCATCCTTCCCGTCCTCGAAGCCATCCTCCGCGAGCGCCCCGCAACGGTGCTGTCCGTGGACACGTACAAAGCCGAAACCGCTCTCGCTGCAGTTCGCGCCGGCGCAGAAATCGTCAACGACGTCAGTGGTCTTCAGTGGGACCCGGAGATGGCTCGCACCTGCGCCGCATCGAACTGCGGCGTCGTGCTCATGCACACCCGCGGCCGCCCGTCCGAGTGGCGCACGCAACCACAGCTTTCCCCGGAAGAAGTCGTTCCGCTGGTGAAGTCCGGCTTCGCCCGCTCCTTGGATCAGGCCTTCGCCGCAGGCATCGACCGCAGCCGCATCGTTCTCGATCCCGGCTACGGTTTCGGCAAAGCATTCGACAACAACTACCCGCTCCTCGCCCACCAGGATGACCTTCTCACTCTGGGCCAGCCCATCCTCGCCGGCGTCTCACGCAAATCGTTCCTCGGCCGAACCCTCGCGCGCACCATCTCCCCCGCTACTGATCCGTCCAACCCGCCCAACCCGCCCGATTTTCCGCCGCACGCGCGCGGCAATGCGACCCTCGCCGCCACCACCGCCGCCATCCTCGCCGGAGCCAGCATCGTCCGCGTCCACGACGTCCGCCCCGCCGTCGAAGCGGCCCGCATCGCCGACGCAATCCTCCGCTCGCAATAACAAGCGAAGCTGTGCAAGTGTTCGCTACCGGCTACCGGCTGTTCTACGCCATCAAATCCAGCACGCCATCGTGCTCCTCATCCAATTCGACCGGCTCCGCCGCTTCCTGCTCACCCTCAACCTCGAGCTCCACTTCCTCCGCAAACTTGCGCCTCCGCAACTTGCTCCGCGTCCATGCCGGATTCCCCTCCTGCCCCACGCCGCCCATCGCTGAAATCCGATCCACATCCATCGCCGCACCCTGTGCGTAGCCGCACACTCTGGACTTCGGCGCACTTCCACACCAACGTGAGCCGACCCCGCGCAATCGCCGTGCCACTCCCCCTCCGCGTCCAATACTGAACCACTTCTCCACACGCCCAATGCGAATATCCTTGACCCAGCATGGGCCGCATCCGCGTTCTCTCCGACCAGGTCGCCAACCAGATCGCCGCCGGCGAGGTGGTCGACCGCCCCGCCTCCGTCGTCAAGGAGCTGCTGGAGAACGCCCTCGATGCCGGCGCTGCGCGCATCCGCATCGAAATTGAAGCCGGAGGCCGCCGCCTCATCCGCATAGCCGACGACGGCTGCGGCATGGTGCGCGACGACGCCCTGCTCGCCTTTGAGCGCCACGCCACCTCCAAAATTCGCTCCTCTGACGATCTGCTCTCCATCGCCACCCTCGGCTTCCGCGGCGAAGCCCTGCCCTCCATCGCCTCCATCTCCCGCCTCGAACTCGTCACACACCCTTCCGAAGATGCCACCGGAACCCGCCTCGAAATTGCAGGCGGCAAAATCCTCGCCGTCGAAGATTCCGGCGGTCCCCCCGGCACCACCATCGCTGTCCGCGACCTGTTCTTCAATACGCCCGCCCGCCGCAAATTCCTCCGTTCCGAAACCACCGAGCTCGCTCATGTAACAGCGTTGGTGACGCATTACGCGCTCGCCCATCCTGAAATCCACTTCGAGCTCCACTCCGCCACCCACGCGCTGCTCACCGCGCCGCCCGTGCGCGAACCCTCCGAGCGCATCTACC
>JBAVUB010000588.1:0-5410 GCA_049696575.1 Acidobacteriaceae bacterium
CAGGAACGCCAGGGCGGCGAGGATCGCGGGCAGGCGCAGCGCCGCGAAGGATGGGCCGGTGAGGTCGAAGAAATGCGACATGGAGAGGGTGTAGTCGCCCACGCCGCGATGCGCCATTAAAGTGCCGATGTCGGCGACGAAGGCCAGGTGGCGCGACTCCCACAGGCCCCACGCGAGCAGGGCGGCGGCCGTGATGCCGAGACCCAGGAAGAAGACCTGCGCGCCGGTGATCCATCCGGAGGAGGCTCGGCGGCCATCGCTCTGCGATTCTTCGATCACCGACAGGCCGCCGGCAATCAGCATAAGCACCGCCGGATACATGGGCCAGGTGTAGTACTCCTGGTTGGTCGAGATGGCGAAGAAGATCAGGATGAAGCCGGCGTAGAGCGTAAGCAGGAGACCGGTGCGTGCGCGGAAACGAAGACGCGCGGCGAGGCGGGAAGATTCAAAAGCGGTCAGATTGGGGTCAAGAAACTGGATCGTGTTGGTGGCGTCATAGCGCAGGTCGGAATAGAAGAGATGGCGATTGCGCCAGGCGCGGCGCAGAACTACAGGCAGGTACAGACTCCACGGGAAAAGCCAGATGAGCTGGCCGAGCCAGAAGACGTACCAGGGCTGGCGGTTGTAGTCGTGGGGGTAGCGCAGCCCGAGGAAGCGGAGGAAGTGCTCATTGATGAAGTAGAAGTAGAAGAATCCGTGGACGTGGCCGGGGGTGGGGACGTTGCCGTTGGGATTGCCGTGATCGGGATTTCTGAGGCCGGCGAGAATGTGCCACGGCGCGGCGATGGCGAGGAAGAGCAACAGTCCGGTGAAGAGATGGAACTGACGCCAGCGGCGCCATTCACCGGTGAGGATGAGATACGGAACGACGGCGGCGACGAAGAAGACAGGTGCGATGAGTCCTTTGGCCAAAAGAGCGAGCGCGAGCGCGGCATAGGCGAGGTAAAAGCGCGCCGGTTTGCGGTCCTCCATGCCGGTGAGGAAGCTGTAAAGAGCCAGGAGGAGGAAGAAGGTGAGGATCGATTCCGGAATGAGGGTCCGCGTGAAAAGAAAGACGCCGACCGAAGTGAGCATGGCCAGAGCAGCGTAGAATGCGGCTCTGTCCCCCCACGCGCGGCGCGCCCAGTGCCATGCGATGACCGCGCATCCGAGCAGAGCCAATACCATGGGGAGGTGGGTGGCGAAGACGTTGTAGCCGAAGAGGTGATAGTCGACGGCGACCATCCAGTAGGGGAGGGGCGGTTTTTCGAGGTAGCGAATGCCGTTCACGTACATCGTGACCCAGTCTCCGCTGGTGGCAATGTGCTGGGCGGCCTGGGCGTGAGTCGCGTCGGCGTCGTCGAGCAGGGCAGGGGAGAAAAGAGCGGCAAAATAGACGGCGATGAAGACGAAGAGCAGCGGAGTCCATGCTCGCGCCGGGGTGGAGCAGAGCGAAGGCTGGCTGGACTGGGTGACGGGTTGAGTTTTCGACAGGGGAGGGAATGTCATTTGGTCGTAGCTCGGCAGAGAGTTCAGAATAACAGTGAGAGCCTATGGGGAGTGGGCGCGCGGCAATGAGTCACGATCTTGAAAATGTGCGGCGGCTCAAGAAAAAGCTGCGCGAAAATCTGGTGAAATGCGCGCACGATCCCGGTGTGGATCCGGTGCATGACACGCGCACGGGAACACGGCGCTTGCAGGCGACGCTGGAGGATCTGCTGCGGGAAGTTCCCGCTGGGGATGCGGGCGAGCCGGTGCGTGGCGCGGTGACCGCGACGATGCGGCTACTGAAAAAAATCCGGCGCGAAGCAGGGCCGGTGCGGGACCTGGATGTGCACAGAAAGCTGGTGGAGAAGCTGACCAGGGGCGCGCCCAATCCCGGTGCGGAGGGCAAGGACGAACGTGAGCCGCAATCCGGAGAGCCCGATGTGCTCGAGAGTCCAGAGGTGATGCTGCGGACAACCGGCGTCGAACAACAGGCCGACGATCTGGACGCGTGGCTGAAGCACCGGCGCAGCGAGCTGGCGGAGGGGTTGCAGGCGCAGGCCAATGATCTGGCGGAGAAGCTCGACAAGCGAGTCGAGGAGCTGGAAGGCGCATGGAAAACCAAAGCGACGCGTCGAGCGCGCAAGAAACCGCCGGGGGTTGTGGCGCTCGACAGCTTTGCCCGGCTGGCATCGGAGATGCAGGCGCTGGATGCGGGGAACCTGCACGATTTTCGCAAGGGAGCAAAAAAAGCTCGCTATGTGGCAGAGCTGGCGGCGCAGGGCGATGAACACGCAAAGCAGGTGGGCGAGACGCTGAAGAAACTGCAGGACGAAATCGGCGACTGGCACGACTGGCTGGTACTGGCGGAAGAAGCGCATACCGCGCTGGGCGGTGACGCCACGGAACTCATCGCGTTTTTGGAAGGAGAGCGCGAGCGGCATTTCGTGGCCGCGATGAAGATGGCCGCGAAGCTGCGCGGGCGATTGATGGGGGAATGGCTGGCAGCGTCCCAGCGTCCGGCAGCTAGAACTGCGGCGCACCGGGGCGCAAGCAGACAGCCGCGCAGCGCGACGTCATAAACGCGCTCGTGTATCGTGCTGAATGAATTGTTCCTGAACTGAGCATCACAGCTTTCCGGGAATCATGCAGACTTTCGCAGCCATCGACATCGGATCGAACTCCTGCCGGCTGAAGATCGGCCGCGTGGTGCAGCATCGGCTGCGCATCGTGCATGAGGATCGCGAGGTGACGCGCCTGGGAGGGAGCGTCTTCGAGACGGGCATCGTCTCTCCCGAGGCGATGGCGGCAACGCTCCGGACGCTGAAGCGTTTCCACAAAGCAGTGCAGATGCACGGCGCGGACAAAGTGCGTGCGGTGGCAACGTCGGCGATGCGCGATGCGCGCAATTCGCGGGCCTTTCAGGCGTGGGTGCGGGATGAGACCGGCTGGGATGTCGAGATCATCTCGGGCCTCGAAGAAGGCCGGCTGATTCACCGTGGTGTCGTGGAGAACGAGCCGGGAGCGGGCGGACGCTGCGTGCTGGTGGACATCGGCGGCGGCAGCTGCGAGATCACGCTTTCCGAGCACAAGCGGATGCATGAGACGATCAGCTTGCCGCTGGGCGCGGTGCGGCTGACCCAGGAGTTTGTGCGCAGCGATGTGCCGGGGAAGGATGAGGTTCGGCGGTTGCGCCAATTCATCGACCGCGAGTTGCGCAGGGCGAAGCGGCGGGTTCATCCTGACGGAGTGCGGCTGGTGATCGGGACTTCCGGAACGGCGGCGGCGTTATCCGATGCGGGAAGGGCGTGGAGTAAGCGGCGCGGAGGCAAGGGGAGCGGTGCAAAGGGCCTGATTCCCACCAACACGGTGCGGCGGCTCACTTCTAAGCTGACGAAGATGAAGACGGGGGAGCGGTCAGCGGTGCCCGGGATTGGGCCGAAGCGCTCGGAGATTATCGTGGCGGGTGCGCACGTGTTTACGGAAATTCTGGAGGGATTCGGCCTGCCTGGGTTTCGCTATTCCCCCATGGGGCTGCGCGACGGGATTCTGGCGCAGATGCTGGCAGAGCAGGATTCGCGGGCTTCGGTGCATCAGGAGTTCGAGCGAGAGCGGTGGCAGGCGGTCGAGGAGACATGCAGCCGCTATGGGACCGATCCACGGCAGGCGGAGCCGGTGCGGCAGCACGCGGCGCAGATGTTTCGAGACCTGGCGGCCGTGCATGATCTGCCGCCGGAGTACAAAACCTGGGTCGAAGCCGCGGCGCTGCTGCGCGACATCGGGAAATTCCTGAACCACCAGGGCTATCACCGGCACGCGCAGTACATCATCGCCAACTCGGAGCTGTACGGATTCACGCCGCAGCAGCGTGTGATCACGTCGGCGATCGCGCGCTACCTGGGCAAGAGCAGGCCCGCACCCGAAGGGCGCACCATGCGCCAGGTTCCTCCCGAAGAATATGAGCATGTGCGCCGTGCTGTGGTGCTGTTGCGGCTGGCGGTGGCGCTGAATCAGGATCGCGCCAGTGACGTGCTCAAGGTGCGGGTGCGGGTGTATCCGAAACGCGTGCTAATGGAGCTTTTGCCGGGACGCACCGGGGCGGAGCTGGAGTTGTGGTCGCTGCGGAAGGAAGCGGGTTATTTCCGCGAGGTCTTCGGGCGCGACCTCTTCGTCGCCCTGGCGTAAATGCCGCGAAGAATCCGTGGATCGACGAGCCAGTGCAGGGTGCCGGGCAGACGGGTGCAGTCGATGCGGGCGACAGCGCCTTTGCGGAGCCGAGTGCTGATGCGGCCGGCGGGCGCGAGCAGCGATCCGAAGAAGACGGCGAGATTGGGATTGTGGCCGACAATGAGGACGTTTTCGTATTTCATGAGGTTGCGCACGAGATCCTGAAACTTCTGGACGCCGGCTTCGGGCGCGAGGGCGTCGGATATCTCGATTTTGCCCTCATAGCCGGTTTCCGTGCCGACCAGCGACGCAGTTTGCAGCGCGCGCTTGAGCTGGCTGGAGACGACGCGGTCGAACTGCACATTGAGAGCGCTGAGGAAGCTGCCGACGAGGAGGCATTGCTGCTTGCCCTCTTTGTCTAGCGGCCGTTTTACATCGACCTTGGGGTTCATGCGGCGCGTGCCCGCGCTGGCATGGCGAAGAATGTACAGATTCATGGGTGGAATGCCGGAAGCGTGCTCCAGTCCTCGGTGGGAGAGGCTTTAACCAAATTGTAACAATCGGGGAAGGGGTCGAATGTTAATTTCGCGGGGCGGTTTTTATCGGGTTTTCCAGGGATTTGCCGATTCAAGGCGCATCGCAAGGGTCCGGCCGCCGGGCGATCATGGGCGGGAGTTCCCACACTTCGGAGACAAGCAGTCCGCCGAGCCAGGAGCGAGAGGCGCGACGCCGGAAGCCGTTGCGAGCGAGCAGAGCGGGCCAGGGCGGAATTTGCCGGACGGTCAGGCCCGTGAGCAGGCGGAACGCGGCGTAGAGGGCCGAGATCATGCCTCGGGCCAACCGTGCGTAGTGCGGATGGCCGGAGGGAATCTGGAATTCCGAGACGAGCCATTGCGCGGCGGGAGTGAGATGGGGACGGATCCGGGCGATGAGGGAGTCGGCTTCGGATGCGGTGAGGCAATCGAGGAAGAAGTGCGTACAGACGAGGTCGTAGCGGCTGCGCAGTTGGAAAGTGCGGGCATCGGCGCAGGTTGTCCTCAGGCGAGAGCGCGCGCCGAGGCGGGCGGTGCGAGTGGAGAGCAAGCGCAGCATGGCGGGTGAAGCGTCGACGGCGTCGGCATGGAGATTCGGGGATGCGGCAAGCAGGCGAGCCAGGAAGCGGCCGTCGCCATCGCCGAGAACGAGAACGCGGCGGCTAAGCGCGACGGCGGGGATGTGGTGAAAGCGGCAGCGCTCCAGCATGGTTCCGAAAGAAAGGTATTCCATGGCGCGGTAGAGG
>JBAVUB010000589.1:0-5371 GCA_049696575.1 Acidobacteriaceae bacterium
GGTATGCTGCGGGGGAGCGGGAGGCGAGCGAGGGGCGAGTGAAGGACGAGCGTAAAACGAGCAGGAAGCGAGCAAGAGACGAGTGAAAAGCGAGCGAAAAGCGATTGGCGAAGAGCGTTTAGCGAAAGACCTTTAGCGAAAGTCGATTAGCGAAGAGCGTTTCGCAAAAGGCGTTTAGCGAAGTGGGGGGTGCTGGGTTGCGGGGAGTCGCGATGAAGATCACGGTGCTGAGAATGCTGGCGGCGGTCGCGATTGGGGTGTGCTTTTCGGCAGCGACGGGGGCGGCGCAGGAGAATTACGAGATTCAGGTATACCCGTCGGAGACGATGGCGCCGGGGACGCTGCTGGTGGAACTGCACAGCAACTACACGGTGGAGGGCAGCACGAGCGTCAATTACGGACTGCAGCCGACGCAGGGCGAGGAACACGAGACGGTGGAGTTCACGCAGGGTTTGTCGAAGTGGTCGGAGGTGGGGTTTTATGTGTTCACCGAGGAGCACAACGGAACGGGCGTGCAGTGGGTGGGGGATCACATCCGGCCGCGGGTGCGGATTCCGGAGAGTTGGTACTGGCCCGTGGGGGTGAGCCTGTCGAACGAGATTGGTTATGCGCGGGCGGCGTACTCGAATCCGACATGGTCGTGGCAGATGATGCCGATCGTCGATCAGACGGCGGGCAAGTGGTACTGGTCGGTGAACACGACGATGAACTGGGGGATCCATCCGACGTCGCTGCCGGCGGGGACATCGCAGGCGGAGGTGAACTACTACTACCGCGATGTTTCGCCGCATGGAGTGACGTTTGGGCCGGCGGCGACGGTGACGTATCAGCCGAACAAACTGTACAACGTGGGTGTGGAGTACTACGGATACTGGGGCGAGCTGGGACACTTTGTGAACCTGCACAACCAGCAGCAGCAATTTTTCCCGGTGGTGAATTTGTTTGTATCGCCGAAGTGGGAGATCAACATGGGCGCGGGGTGGGGGGCGACGGCGTCGACGGATCACCTGATCGTGAAGGGGATTCTGGGGCGGTATTTCAACTGGGGCAAAGCGAAGACAGGGAATAGGCAATAGGGAATAGGCAATAGGCAATAGGAAACCGAGTTTGAGCGCGGATATGACGGGGAAAGAAGAACCGATTCGGGTGGGGGTGGAGGATCGCGTCTTTGTGCTGACGGGCGCGTGGGTGAGCGCGGAGAGCGGTCTGAAGACGTTTCGGGATCAGGGCGGATTGTGGGAAGGCTATCGCGTGGAGGATGTGGCGACGCCGGAAGCGTGGGAAGCGGACGCGGGGCGGGTGTGGCGCTTCTACAGCGAGCGGCGGCGAGGGGCGGGACGGGCCGAGCCGAATGCGGCGCATCGTGCGCTGGCAGAGCTGGAGGAAGCGATCGGGGACCGGTTCTTTCTGTGCACGCAGAACGTCGATGATCTGCACGAGCGGGCGGGAACGCGACGGTTGGTCCACATGCACGGAGAGCTGTTCGTGTCGCGGTGCGCGGAGGATTGCGGGCGGCCGCCGTTCAGGGATCATGGGCTGTATGAGACGGAAGAGGCCATTGCGCGGTGCGCGTGCGGCGGCCGGATTCGTCCGCACATCGTGTGGTTCGGGGAGATTCCGCTGGAGATGGAGCGGATTCAGCGGGAGATTGAGCGGTCGACGGTGATGCTGGTGGTGGGAACGTCGGGGGCGGTGTATCCGGCGGCGAATTTTGTGCGGTATGCGGGGCCGCGAGTGCGGAAGTACTACATCGGTCCGGAAGAGCCGATGAATGCGCGGGCGTTTACACGGCTGGTGCTGGGAAATGCGGGGGATGTGCTGCCGGGGTTGGTGGAAATCAGGGATTAGAGTTTAGAGTTTGGAGTTTAGAAAAACTCTACTCGTGGTGTTCGAGGGGCGGGGTTTCGCGGAGGGCAGTGCGGACGCGGGCGATCTCTTCGCTCATGGTGCGCATGGCGGCCATGCAGAGGCGCGGGGAGCACTCGAGGATTTCGGCGACTTTGGGGCCGGGAACGAAGCCCAGCTCGGCGTCTTCCGTGATATTGGCGGAGAGGCTGTAGTGGCCGATGAGGGTGGCGGGAAGGCCGACGATTTCGCCGGGGCCGAGGGTCCGGGGCGGATAGATGCTCTCGGGGCCGTCAACAGACAGGGTGACGGCGCCTTTGCGGACGACGAAGACGCCGGAGAGGGGATCGCCGCGGTGGAACAGCGCAGTTCCCTTGCGGAGGGAAAGCTTGGAAGCGGCGCGGTCGAGCTCGGTCGCGAGCTCAGCGATTTCTTTGGGCATACTCCTGAGCAGGGTCTTCAACTTCTGTCGCTGGTCAGACCCCTGGATGCATTGTGGGGGAAGCAGGGGGCGGGAGATGTGATGGGGATCACATCCCGGATTTTTGCCCTGCCGGGCTTGTCGGAGCAGTGCGGGCGGAAAACCGGGGCGGAAAGACTCAGCGCATCCGGGCGTTGAGGGTTGTGAAGAATTCGTCGTAGGCGGCCTGGCCTTTTTCGGCGGCGAAGCGGAGGGGGAAGACGCGCTGAACGAGGATTTCTTTGGCGCCGGGCTGGGTGCGGAGGATTTGCATGACTTCGGCGATGTAGTCGGGGAGGGGCATGGCGTTGGGGTCGGCGGCCTGGCGCTGGCCCTGGAGCTCGGTTCGGACATAAGGCGGGATGAGCTCGACGACTTCGACGTTGGTTTCGCGGAGCTGGTAGCGGAGGGACTGGGACCAGGCGTGGATAGCGGCTTTGGTGGCGGAATAGGTGGGTGTGGAGGCCTTGGGCACGAAGGCGAGGCCGGAGGAAACGGTCATGACCGTGGCGTGAGGTTGCTTCTTGAAATGAGGCAGCAGAGCGGCGGTGAGGCGCAGGGGCGCGAGGAGGTTGGTGGCGATGGTTTCTTCAACGATGGAGAAATCGGGGGAGGGGTCGTTGAGATCCTCGTACTTCTGGATGCCGGCGTTGTTGATGAGGACGTTGAGGGACGGGAACTGGCGGGCGATTTCGGCGGCGAAGGCGGGGAGGGAATCGAGATTCTGGACGTTGAGGACGGCGGATGCCATGCCTGGATGGGCGGCGGTGATTTCATCGAGGAGGGATTTGCGGCGTCCGGCGATGATGAGCTGATTGCCTTCTTTGTGGAGGGCTTCGGCGAGGGCGCGGCCGATGCCGGAGGTGCCGCCGGTGATGAGGATGGTGTTGCCGGTGATCTGCATGGGGGGTCTCCTGCTTGCGGAGAGGATAGACCAGGGACTCTCTCTGAAGTTCCGGCATAATGGCTGGACGGACCTGGTGCTTCGCGAATAGGAGGCTCTTATGGCGCGCAACTGCTGGCCTGGCTGTTCCGCCGGCATTTTTGTTCTGGCGTGCATGCTGGTGGGATGGCCGGCGGCGAAGGCGGTGGTGCCGGACGGTGGACCTCCGGCCGCTGAGATTCTGCAGCGCGCCGAAGCGCAGGCGCAGGCCGGGCACAGGAACATCCTGCTGGACTTTGGCGCGTCGTGGTGCGTGAACTGCCGGCTCTACGATCGTTTTCTCGCCGACCTGCAGATGCACGCGCTGCTGAGCCGCGCGTTCGTCTTTGCGAGCATGGACACGGGCGAACGGCCCAGCGACAGGAAACACGCGAACACGCCGGGAGGAGTTGCGTACGAGGCTTCGATCGGAGGCGGGGATGCGGGTTTTCCATTTCTGGTGATCCTTGACGCCGAGGGCAAGCCCGTCGTCGACTCTTTGCGGCCCGACCCGAAGGCACAGGGCGGTAAGAGCAACACGGGCTATCCGGACGCCCCGGAAGAGATTGACTGGTTTGTGGAGATGCTGCGCCGCGGCGCGCCGTCGCTGAGCCAGCAGGAACGGGCCAGTGTGCACGACTGGCTCACGGCGCACTCGACCACGCAGCACCAATGAGGTTGCTCTGGGCGTTGACCGGGATTGTGGGTCCGGGTTGCAATCGTGCGAATGTGAGGAGGAAGCAGGATGACGGCAGAGATACCGGGTTCGGGAGATGCGCCGAGTTTCGAACGGGATATTAAGGGCCTGTTTCGGGCGATGGATCGCGAGGCGATGCAGGGGTCGTTCGATCTTTGGTCGTACGACGATGTGAAAACGTATGCGACGCCGATTCTTCAGGAACTGAAGTCCGGCGGGATGCCCTGTGACGGCGCGTGGCCGGCGGGGCAGGTGGCTTTGTTTGAGAAATGGGTCGCGGCGGGGATGCCGAAGTAGGCTTTTCGGAGTGCGGCTGTTTCCCACTCCGCACCGACCGAGCCAAACGTTGAGCTGGCCCTGCCGCGCTGTGCTCATCTCCTGAAAATCTGTGAATTGTGTGCCGCGGGCCGGACTTTGCCCCGGGAGAGGGAGGCATTGTGCTCTGTTGAGAGAAAGATCGCATCACGATGTAAAATGGATCGTAGTGCGATGTAAAGACGGCCGGGAGCCGGGAGCTGGGAGCCGGGTGAGTCATGGGGAAGAAAAGGGCGAAGCGGGAACGGAAAGAGAAGGAGACGATGCAGGATCTGGCATGGTTCCGGTATAACCTGCGGCGGTTTTTGCGTTTCAGCGAGAAGGCGGCGCGAGCGTGCGGGGTGACTCCGCAGCAGCATCAACTGATGCTGGGCATTGCGGGATTCACGGACGACGGGCGGGCCACGATCTCCGATCTGGCGGAGTTTCTGCAGGAGCGCAACAACTCGGTGGTGGGTTTGGTGGAGCGCGCGGCAGAGAGCGGGCTGGTGCAGCGGCGGGCGGGCAAGACCGATCGGCGGCAAGTGGTGGTGACGCTGACGCCACACGGCGAAGACATTCTGTCGACGCTGACGGAGTTGCACCACGAGGAGGTGTGGCGGGTAAAGGCGGGATTTCTGACGCGGCCACAACAGAAAAAGGAGCAGGCGGGCGGCGGAAAGCTTTCGCGAAGGAGGCAGAATGGCTGAATTTCCAATTCCCGAGATCGCAGCGACCCCGGAGTCGCAGTCGAACAGGAAGGGACAGTTCGGGATCGCGCTGGAGCCGGACGTGATTCGGATCTGCGCGTATGCGCTGGGCGTGGGATTGGTCGCAGGACTGGTGGCGCAGGGGCTGCTGGAGCTGATTCACTTCTTCACAAATTTGTTTTTCTACGGGAAGTTCTCCTTCGCGATCACCAGCCCGGCGCATAACCACCTGGGGCTGTGGGTGATTCTGATTCCGCCGATTGGCGGGCTGCTGGTGGGCATCATGATTTATTTCTGGGAACCCACGCTGAAGGGGCATGGGATTCCGGAAGCGATGGAGTCGGTGCTGTTCGGGAAGAGCCGGATGCGCATCCGGGTGGCGATTCTGAAGCCGCTGGCGACGGCGTTTGCGATTGGGACGGGCGGACCGTTCGGCGCGGAAG
>JBAVUB010000590.1:0-23566 GCA_049696575.1 Acidobacteriaceae bacterium
TCCGGGGGAGGAGGGGGAGGAATCTGCTGGGACTCCGGAGCCGCGGGCTGTTGCGTTTCGGTCGGAGGCGGAGGTGGAACCTGTTGTGCGTCGGCCGGTGGAGGAGGCGCGGTCTGCGAGGACTCGCTGCCGCTCACCGTGATGTTGTTCTGGATGCCGCTGACGCCCTTCACATTGGCGGCGACGGTTTCCGCTTCCTGTCGCTGCTGTTGGGTCTCGACGGTGCCGGTCAGGGTCACGACGCCATTCGCGGTGTACGCCGTCACCGGCTGGTTCTTCAGCATCGGATCGTGGGTCAGCGCGCTGGCCACAGCAGCCTGCAAGTCACCCTCGGGGGAATTCTGAGCCAGGGCAGTGGTTCCCGCGAGAATCCAAAGGCAGGCGGCCAGGATGCCCGTGCCCACCAGAAATGAATACTTCCGAAAACCATTCGTAAGCATAATGCGCAACTCCCTTGCTTCAGGCTGTTGTTTCTCTGCGCTCGTGGGTGTCAGACGCAGCGTCGCCCGGAGCGTCACTCTGATTGATCCAACACCAGATTAGATGAAAAGTCTTGCCTAAAAGCCGCAGGTTATCGGCGGTAACTACTTAACCCTGCTGCTTCCGATAGCGCTCCATCAGCGTCGTGGTGGAGCTGTCGTGGCTGCCCGGCGCAGGCCCGGAACCCTCCAGCTCGCCAATGATTTTCTTCGCCAGAACCTTGCCCAGCTCCACGCCCCACTGGTCGAAGGAATCGATCTGCCAGATCACGCCCTGGGTAAAGACGCTGTGCTCGTAGAGTGCCACCAGCTTGCCCAGCGCCTCGGGCGTCAGCTCGCTCAGCAGGAAGGTGCTCGACGGCCGGTTGCCCTCGAAAACGCGGTGAGGAACCAGCCAGTCCGGGGTGCCTTCGGCCTTCACTTGTTCGGGGGTTTTTCCAAAGGCAAGCGCTTCACCCTGCGCGAAGACGTTGGCTATGAGCAGATTGTGATGATCACCTAAAGGATTGAGTGTCTTTGCAAAGCCGATGAAATCGCAGGGGATCAGCCGCGTACCTTGATGGATGAGCTGATAGAACGAGTGCTGCCCGTTGGTCCCTGGCTCGCCCCAGAAAATCGGCCCCGTCTGATAATTCACGCGGTCGCCGGAGAGCGTGACGTGCTTGCCATTGCTTTCCATCGTGAGTTGCTGGAGGTACGCGGGGAAGCGCTTGAGGTACTGCTCGTAGGGAAGGACGGCGACCGTCTCAGCGCCGAAGAAGTCCGCGTACCAGACCGAAAGCAGGCCCATGAGCACTGGCAGATTCTTCTCGAACGGCGTATGGCGGAAGTGCTCGTCGATGGCGCGGAAGCCGGCCAGCATCGCGCGGAAATTCTCCGGCCCGACGGCCAGCATCGTCGACAGGCCGATGGCCGAATCCATGGAGTAACGGCCGCCGACCCAGTCCCAGAAGCCGAACATGTTGGCGGTGTCGATGCCGAACTTCGTCACTTCCTTCTCGTTGGTCGAAACCGCAACGAAGTGCTTCGCCACCGCCTTTTCGTCCTTCAGTTTGCGCAGCGACCACTCGCGGGCCGTCTGCGCATTGGTCATGGTTTCGAGCGTGGTAAAGGTTTTCGACGAAATAATGAACAGCGTTTCCTCGGGATCGAGGTCCCGCGTAGCCTCGGCAAAATCCGTCCCGTCTACGTTCGAGACGAACCGGAAAGTCATGTCGCGCTGGCTGTAGTGGCGCAGCGCCTCGTAAGCCATCACCGGCCCCAGATCCGATCCGCCAATGCCAATGTTGATGGCGTTGCGAATGCGCTTGCCGGTAAATCCCTTCCATGCGCCGCTGCGCACGCGGTTGGAGAAGTCGGCCATGCGGTCGAGCACCTCATGCACGCCAGTGACGACGTTTTCGCCGTCCACTTTGATCACCGCGCCTTTGGGCGCGCGCAACGCGGTGTGCAGGACCGCCCGGTTCTCTGTGATGTTGATCTTCTCGCCGGTGAACATCGCCTCGATGCGCTCGCGCAGCCCGCTCTGCGCAGCCAGATCGAGCAACAGGCGCACCGTCTCGTCGGTGATGCGGTGCTTCGAGTAGTCGAAGTAGATCCCCTCGGCCTCGACGGCCAGCCGCGTTCCGCGCGCCGGATCGCCCTTGAACAAGTCGCGCAGGTGCTGCGAGCGCATCGTCTCGTAATGCGCCTGCAGCGCTTTCCAGGCGGGCAGGGAAGTCAATGGAGCCTGAACAGCGGTCGCGGTTGCGCTCATATGTCTCTCCTCTTAATGGATACGATTCGGTCCGGACCCCAGCGGTCGCTCAAATTCCGGGTCCGCGTGCAATTAGTTGCCGGTCGGAATGATCCCGGCGTTCTCGACCATCAGGATCACGGTGCGCTCGGGCGCGCGGGTACGATGAATCACGCCTTTGGGAACCACGAAGCCCTGGCGCGGATGGAGCTCCACCATGCGGCCCTCGAGATCGATGAGCAGCTTGCCTTCGACCACATAGAAAAACTCATCGTCGGCATCGTGCTTGTGCCAGTGGTACTCGCCCTCGATCACGCCGATGCGGACGACGCTGCCATTCACCTGGCACAGCGTCTGATTGAACCACTTGTATTCGCAGGCATCGGCGATGGCTTTCTCGTCGATCAGTTCCTGCGGCTGGTGCAGGATATTGAGCCGGGTTTCGTAGGGGTAACTGGCGACAGAATCGGCCATGGGGACCTCCGCGGTGAATCGCAACCATGGTACGACGCGCGTGTGAAAACGAGAAAACAGCGGCTGGCGTCGGTCGTTCCGTTTCTGGGCCGCTCGCTGGGGGGCTAGCCCCCGCTGCTCATCGCGAAATCCCGCGCCGCCTCCAGCAATCTCTTCACCGACTCCTTCGAGCAGGACTCGGAGTAAATCCGCAGGAGCGGCTCGGTGCCCGACGCGCGCAGCAACAGCCAGGTCTTCGCGGCGTTCGGCTTCGTTTTTGCCTCAGGATTGTCGAGCCAGAACTTGATCCCGTCCAGCGTCTCCACTTTTTCAATCGGCATCCCGGCAAATTCCGTCACGCCGACTTTGGCGCGCGCGATGGCCGCATTCTTCAGCGCATCGGGAATATGCAGATCGATGCGCCCGTACTGATGCTCGCCGTATTCCTGCTGCAGGCGCTCAACGAGCTGGCCCAGCGTCTTTTTCTCCTCGGCCATCACATTGGCGATCAGCAGTGCGTTGAGAAGGCCGTCGCGTTCCGGCAGATGGCGCCGGATCCCGATGCCGCCCGACTCCTCGCCGCCGATCAGAATGTCCTCGGTCAGCATCAGGTCGCAGACAAACTTGAAGCCGATGCCGTGCTCGTGCAGCCTGCGCCCGTAGCGCGCCGCAATGCGGTCGAGCATCGACGTCGTGTTGAAAGCGCGCGTCACATCGCCAGGCCACTGTTTGCGCTCGAGAATCCACTGCAGAATGACGGAATAAATCTTGTGCGGATCGACGAAGTTGCCGTTTTCATCCGCCGCGCCAATGCGGTCCGCATCGCCATCGGTGATCAGCCCCGCATCGCAGTGCTTCTCGACGACAATCTCCTGGCAGGCGCGCACGTGGGGCTCGATGGGCTCGGGATTGATGCCCGGAAACAGCGGGTCGTGATTCGCGCGAATCTCCACGTAATCGACGCCGATTTTCGAGAAGATTCCAGCCAGAATCCCCGCTCCCGCGCCATACATACAGTCGATGGCGAAGCGGAATCCCGACTTCGCGATCAAATCCAGATCGACGAAGCGCTGGATAGCGTCGATGTAAGGCGGGACAAAGTTGACCCGCTCGATCTTCGCGGTCGAGCCTGAGGGCAGCGGCTTGCCCAGCAGGCTTTCAATCTCCGCCATGATCGACGGGCTGCCCGATCCCCCGTACGACGCCTTGTATTTCACGCCATTCCACTGCGCGGGATTGTGGCTGGAGGTGATCATCACGCCTCCGGCCGCGCCGAGGTGCTTGACCGCGTAGGACAGCGCCGGCGTGGGCGTGATGCGATCCGCGAGCTTCACCGGAATGCCCGCTCTGGCGAGAACCTCAGCCACCGCCGCGGCAAAGGCCGGCGAGCCGAAGCGCGTGTCGTACGCGACGAACACGCCTTTCTTCGGATCCTCTTTCGTCAGAACATAGCTGGCGATGGCCCCAGCCGCGACGCGCACATTTTCAAAGGTGAAGTCGTCGGCGATTATGCCGCGCCAGCCATCGGTGCCAAATTTTACTGGGGATTCTTTCGACATCATTCTGATGGGATCTCTTCCTGAGAGATTTTCAGCTACAGGCTACCGGTTTCAGGCTACCGGCTGCTTTAAATGAGTTTCTCTTGCCCGCGCTCCGTCAGCTCCTTCACCACTTTGCCCACGTCCTGGGAGTGATGCCGCGTGGTGATCAGCAGCGCGTCGTCGGTCTCCACCACCACCAGGTCCTCAACTCCGACGAGCGCGACCATTTTCTCCGGACTATAAACGTAATTGCCCTTCGAGCCCAGCACCACGCTGCCGCTCGCATCCAGCACGTTGCTGTGGGGGTCGGCGGCTTTGCGCTCCACCTGATACTCGTGCAGAGCGGCCCACGAGCCCAGGTCGCTCCAGCCAAACCGCGCCGGAATGCAGTACAGATGGGAATGATGCTCGCCTTTGGCGGAGCGCGGCTCGAGGATCGCATAATCGACGCTGATGTTTTCGCATTTCGGATACAGCTCAGCGAAAACGCGCTCGAATTCCGGCGTATCCCAGGCCGCGGCGATCTGCTCCAGCAGTGGAGCCGTCTCCGGCAGCAGTTCGCGCACTGCATTGGCCAGGGTGCGCGCGCTCCACACGAACATGCCGCTGTTCCAGAAATAATTGCCCGCGGCCAGAAATTCCTCCGCCTTCTCTCGATTCGGCTTCTCGGTAAACCGCCGCACCCGCAGCACGCCATCGTCGCAGGCAGCGCCGGTTTCGATGTAGCCATAGCCGGTCTCGGGGCGCGTGGGCTCAATGCCCAGCACCACCATGTTGTCGCCCGCCGCGGCGAGCTGGATCGCGCGCTGGATGGTCGCAACGAAGGCGGTTTCGTCGGTGATCACGTGATCGGCGGGGAAAATCCCGATCACCGCCTCGGGATACAGGCGCTCGACGAGAAACGCCGCGAGCCCGCACGCGGGAGCTGTATTGCGTGCTGCCGGTTCGCAGACCACCTGGTGCGCCGGCACGCAATCCAGCTGCGCGCAGATGGCCCCCGAGAGATGCGCGTTGGTGATGACCCAAACCTCATGCGGCTTGGCCAGCGGCGTCAGCCTGTCCAATGTCCTCTGGATCATCGTCCGCTCGCCGTCCAGCGCCAGCACCTGCTTGGCGCGGGCTCGCCGGCTGCGCGGCCAGAAGCGAGTGCCGCTCCCCCCTGCCAAAATGACGGGTCGAAAATCGATGTCTGCTGCCATCTCTCCGGTGGGAAGGAAGACCGCAAGCCGGCCCGCCCTTAGCGCGCTTCCGGCTGTCCCTGCCTTCCGAGATGGTAGCTTATCCCAAAGCTGGAGGTCATGAGATCGACGCCGGGATTCACTCGCACCAGGTCGGCGTTGGAAAAATGCTCGTAGTTGAACAAGCCCAGGCGCAGATCCATCCGCGGGCTCACGCTCACCTGCACGCCGACGCCAGATTGGGGGAAGAAGTTCTCATACGTCGCCTCCCGCGACAGCGCCTTCTGCGTAAATGCCAGCATGCCCATTTTCGCAATCCAGTAGGGCTTCCAGCGGCGATTCGTGCGCCACATCATCCGCCAGCCGAACGGCGAAATTCCGATGCCGGGAATGGTCTGCCGCTCCGTCGTGGTCGGCGTTCCCCACAGCGTCGTCGTTTTGGCCTCGCTCAGCACGACCACCGGCAGCACCTCGGCCACATAGTCCACCTGCGCTCCCAGCAAATGGCCCCAGGAGTGGCGATCGTACTCGACGCCAGTGGTATACAGGTAGACGCCCAGCGACGTGCCAAACGGAGTCCAGTTGCCGTAGGACGCCACACCTTCAGTGACGATCTCGCTCTCGACGGGTCGCTTGAGTTGGGCGATTCACGATCACCGCCGCACTGCCGGTTCCGGCCGAAGCAGAGTCAGTTTCGAAAGCGTCCTGGGCATGGCTGGGCGCGCAGAGCACCATCGCGAACAAAATGGCGAGTGAATGAGCCGCTGCGAGGCTGCTGCAACCGGTCCGCGTGGCGCAGCGAGCATTGCATCCTGCCGCTGTGGGCAGGGAACAGCCGGGTCGTTGAAAAGGCACGACTCTCCTCGATCAGCGATGCAGATGAAGAACTGGATGAGCAACCCGTGGATTACTCATCTGCCAGGTAGGATCGGAGTTACTGCTGTAAGGTTGGCCGCGTTTGTTCCTAATTCGACGGAGACAGCAGACTCACGGCGCGTCTCTGTTCGCGACGGAGTTTAGCTCACGACGGGAGCGGCAGGTGTGACCGGCAAGATGCGAATGATTTCCGCCGAATCGTCGCCGGCCAGGGTCCAGCGCTGGCAAGCGGAGGGAATGACCGCGAGCTGGTTGCGTTCCACCGTGAACGGCTCGAAGCCGTCACCGGCGACGCGAATATTCCCGCGCATGACAAACAACATCTGCACCACCGGCGCCGGAGCAACCAGCGCAGGCGCGGTTCCAGCGCCCACCGGCCACTTTTCGATACGGAAATAGCGCTCGTCGATCAGAACGCTGTGCCCGTCGACCGCGCGCGGCGGCACGATGCCGGCATTGGTGACCAGCCGCATCGCCGCGTAGGCCTTCTCCAGGTGGAGTTCGCGCGAGCTGCCGTAGTCGTACATGCGGTACGTCAGGTCGCTGGTCTGCTGGGTTTCCAGCATCACCACGCCCGGCAACAGCGCGTGCACAGTGCCTGCCGCGACGAAGACCAGGTCGCCCTCCCGCACCGGGACCATTGCAAGGAGCGATTCAAGCGTAGCGTCGTGCACCCCGGCCTTCACCTGCTCCACCGTCACGCCGGGCCGGATGCCGAGCGCCACCAGGGCGCCAGGTTCCGCGTCGAGCGTGTACCAGCACTCCGTCTTGCCGCGCGGCTCGCCATAGCTTTGCGCTAACGCATCGTCGGGATGCACCTGGACGCTGAGCTTGTCTTTCGGAAACAGGACCTTGATCAACAGGGGAAAATCCTGGCCGGTGAGGGCCGCGCCCAGTAATGCGGAACGGTGCTGCTTCGTGATGTCAGCGAGGCTCAGTCCCTTCAGAGGTCCTGTGTCGGCCACGCACATTTCGCCCGTCAGCCACACTTCGCCGATCGGCTCGCCGTCCGTTTTGTAGTCGTACCAGGGGGCAAGGTCGTTAAACCCCCAGGGCCGCGTTCGAAAATACGGCGCGAGACGGAAGGGCGCGAGCGTCTCCATGACTCTTTAGTATGCACGACCACCACCGCGTTGGGATGGTCCGCCAAACCCGATCCGTTACGATAAAAGCAATGCCCCGTTATCTTGTCACCGGCTGTGCCGGCTTCATTGGTTCGTGGATTACGCAAACCCTCGTCGAGCGCGGCGCGGATGTGCGCGGGCTCGACAATTTCGAGACCGGCAGCCGTGAAAACTTCGCCCATCTCGCCGGCAAGTTCGAGTTCTTCGAGGCCGATCTCCGAGACGCCGACGCGACCGCCCGCGCCTGCGAAGGCGTCGACTTCATCTTTCACCAGGGAGCTCGGCCCTCTGTCCCGCGATCCGTGAAGGATCCGCGTACCAGCCACACCGCGAATCTCGACGGCACCTTCAACCTGCTCGAAGGCGCACGCGCGGCCGGCGTTAAGCGGATCATCTACGCTGCGTCGTCTTCCGCCTACGGCAATCAGCCGGGATTTCCGCGCGTCGAGACCATGGTGCCGATGCCCATCGCGCCGTATCCGGTGCAGAAGTTGGCCGGCGAGTTCTACATGAAGAGCTACTGGCAGGTGTACGGCATCGAGACAGTCTGCCTGCGCTACTTCAATATTTTCGGCCCGCGCCAGGTCCCCGACTCGCCCTACAGCGGCGTCATGGCGAAGTTCACCCTGCAGATGATGCGCGGCGAGCGGCCCACCATTTTCGGCGACGGCGAGCAGGGACGCGACTTCACCTACGTCGAGAATGCGGTCTCCGCGAACCTGCTGGCCCTCGAAGCTCCCGCGGAAAAAGTCGCGGGGCGCGTCTTCAACGTGGCCTGCGGCGAGCGCCACACCCTGAACAAGACCTTCCGCGTGCTGGCCGAGCTGCTCGACTTCAAAGAGCAGCCCATCTACGGACCCGAACGCACTGGCGACATCCAGAATTCCCTCGCCGACATCTCCGCCGCCCGCGAAGCTTTTGGCTATGAGCCGAAGATCGGCTTCGAAGAAGGGCTGCGCCGCACTGTGGCCTGGTACCGTGAGCAATACGCCTCCGCCCCGGTGTAAGTAGTCACAAAACCGGAACCTCGCGCCCCCAATCTGCGTAAACTAGAGTGAGTCCTCAGATCAGCTGTGCGCCGGGAAACCCCGGTCAGGGGCGTACTTCCAGCATGGGTTTTGCCGAAGCAATCCGGGTGGCGCTCCAGTCGCTCTGGGCGAACAAGCTGCGCACCGTGCTCACGCTCATCGGCGTGGTCATCGGCGTGGCTTCGGTCATTGCCATCATCACCCTGGTGAACGGCGCCAACCGTTTCGTCGCAACCAAAATCTCAGGCTACGGCTCCGACGTCCTGACCGTGACGCAGATGTCCTCCCTCATCCAGACCGCCGAGGAATATCTCGAGCAGCAGAAGCGGAAGAACATCGAGTTTTCCGACTACGAATACATCGCGCAAACCTGCGAGCGCTGCCTGTCGGTGGGCGCGCAGATTTCGTCTTCCGGCAAAGTAGTCAACGGAAAACAGTCCGCCGACAACACCGCCATCAATGGCTGGACCTCGACCATGGCGGAGATGAGCAACATTAAAGTAGCGGAAGGCCGCGAGCTCACGCCCATCGACGACCAGGCGGGCACGCACGACGTGGTGGTCGGCGGGGACATCGTGGATAATCTGCTGCCCAACAGCGACCCCATCGGCCAGGAAATTCGCGTCGATGGCGAGGTTTACACCATTGTCGGAGTCGCGGAACGGCAGGGCAAAACGCTGGGACGCAGCCGCGATAACTTCGTGAACATGCCGCTGAGCACGTACATGCACACCCACGGCGAGCACCAGAGCGTGACCCTCTTCGCCAGGGCCGGAACCGCTCCTGGGGCGCTCGACAGCACGGTCGACGAAGTCCGCGCGCTGATGCGCATCCGCCGCCACGACCGGCCCGGCGTCGAAGACAGCTTCGCCGTCCAGACCAACGAAACCTTCGCCAGCTTCTGGAAACAGATCACCGGAACCTTTGCCATCGTCATGGTCGGCATGGCTTCTATCGCACTGGTGGTGGGCGGCGTGGTCATCATGAACATCATGCTGGTCTCGGTGACGGAACGGACGCGCGAAATCGGCATCCGCAAAGCGCTGGGCGCCAAGCGGCAGGATGTGATGCTGCAGTTCCTCATCGAAGCGACAGCCATGGCTCTGCTGGGCGGCATCTTCGGCGTCATCCTCGGGGTCGGCGTCGCGGAAATCGTGACCACCATCATCGGCTGGCCCTCAGCGGTGGCCTTGTGGTCGGTGGTGCTGGGCTTGTCCGTGGCCACCAGCGTCGGTGTTTTCTTTGGGGTTTACCCAGCGCATAAGGCGTCGATGCTCGACCCCATCGTCGCCCTGCGCGCGGAGCTATAAACTATGCGATTCACCGACTCTCGCGAATCGATCCACATGGCCATCGACACGCTGCGCGCCAACAAGCTGCGTTCCGGGCTGACCATCCTCGGCATCGTCATCGGCGTGGCCACGGTCATCACCATTTCCTCGCTGATCAACGGAGTGAACAACCGCGTCGAGTCTTTCGTCAGCTCGCTGGGCACCAATGTTTTCTGGGTGTTCCACATGCCGATCATCAACGTGCGCCCCACCGCCGAGATGCTCGCCCGCAAGCGCCTCACCCTCGACGATCTCGATGCGCTTTCGAAGCTGCCCCACGTCACTGCCGCGAGTGGCGGCATCCAGTACACGAACTGGCAGCTTGGCGTCGGCGAAGTCGCCGTCAGCTACAACGGCAAAAAAATTCAGAACACCATCCTCGAGGGCGATACGCCCGACGTCGTAAAAACCTACGACCTCAACATTATCGAGGGCCGCCCCTTCAACGCCTCCGACCAGTTCCGCAGCGCCAACGTGGTCGACCTCGGGTACGACGCGGCCGCCGACCTGTTCCAGGGGCAGGACCCCATCGGCAAGCAGGTGGTCATCAATGGCGACGTCTTCACCGTCATCGGCGTGATGGACAAGCAGCAGCAGCCCTTTGGCACCGGCAAAAACGCCAACGACAATGCCGCCTTCATGCCGCTGAGCACCTTCCACAAGATCCACCCCGAGCTCAAGGATCTGTGGATCAGCGTCAAGTACGACGATGCGAAGAACGCCTCCATCGTGGAAGAAGAGATGCGCACACTGTTGCGCGAGCGGCGCCGCGTGCGGGTGGAAAAGGACGACGACTTCTCCATCTTCAGCCCGGATTCGCTGACCCGCCTGTGGGATCAGGTCACCATCGGCCTGGTCATCTTTATGTTCGCCGTCTCCAGTGTCGGCCTGCTGGTCGGCGGCGTGGGCGTGATGAACATCATGCTGGTCTCGGTCACCGAGCGCACCCGCGAGATTGGCGTGCGCAAGGCCATCGGCGCCACCCGGAGAAACGTCCTCATCCAGTTCACGTTTGAAGCGATGGCGCTCTGCGCCCTGGGCGGCATCATCGGCATCATTCTGGGCGCGCTCATCACCCTGGCTGTTCGTTACGGGGTTAGCTTCCCCGCCGCCATGTCGACCATGTGGACCATCATCGCCTTCGTGGTCTCCTGCGGGATTGGCCTGGTTTTTGGCATCTATCCGGCCTGGAAAGCGGCCACCCTCGACCCCATCGAAGCCCTGCGTTACGAATAATTCATCCTCTTCCGGCGGCGGTTCATCCCATGGCGGAACCGCCCGTCTGGAACTTGCGTAAACTAGAGCGAGAACCAGCAGACAAGGTGTGCGCCGGCGCAACCGGCCAGAGGTGCCCTTCCAGCATGGGTTTTATCGAAGCAATCCAGGTGGCGCTCCAGTCGCTTTGGGCGAATAAGATGCGCACCGTTCTGACCATGCTCGGCGTGGTCATTGGCGTGGCGTCGGTCATCGCCGTCGTCACCCTCTCCAACGGCGCCAAGATGTTCGTGGTCAAAAAAATTGCGAACCACGGCTCCGATACCCTGACCGTCCAGCGCATGAATCCTGTCATCTTCAGCGGTGAAGAGTACCTGAAGGAAACCAAGCGCAAGAATATCGACTACGACGATTTCCTCTACCTGCAGCCCGCCTGCACCCGCTGCATTTCCATCGGCGCTTCGCTCAATTCTTCAGGCACCGTCGTCAACGGCAAGCAATCCACCACCAATACCGAGATCTCCGGCTGGACCTCCAGCATGTTCGAGATCAACGACCTCAATGTGGTTGAGGGCCGTGCCCTCACGCCTACCGACGACAAAATGGGCACCCACGATGTTGTCGTCGGCTACGACATCGTCGATAACCTGTTGCCCAATCAGGACCCCATCGGCCAGGAAATTCGCGTCGATGGCGAAGTCTATACCGTCATCGGCGTTGGGGAGCGCAAGGGCGAGATCTTCGGCCAGAGTGAAGACAACTACGTCGATATGCCACTCAGCACCTACCTGCACACGCATGGCGAACACCAGAGCCTCAACATCTCCGCGAAAGCCGGCATGGTTCCCGGCGCTCTGGACAACCTCATCGACGAAGTCCGTGCCCTCATGCGCGCCCGCCGCCACGATGCGGTCGGCACCGACGACGACTTCGCCATCCTCACCAATGACACCTTTATCAGCCTGTTCAACCAGATCACCGGCATGTTTGCGGGGATCATCATCGGCATCGCCGCCATCTCTCTGGTGGTCGGCGGCGTGGTGATCATGAACATCATGCTGGTCTCCGTCACTGAGCGCACCCGCGAAATCGGCATCCGCAAGGCGCTCGGCGCCAAACGCAGCGACGTCATGCTCCAGTTCCTTATTGAATCCGCCACCATGGCTTTGCTCGGCGGATTCTTCGGCGTTCTCCTCGGCGTCACCCTCGCCGAAATCGTCACTTCGGTCGTGGGCTTCCCCTCCGCCGTTGCCGCCTGGGCCGTTTTCCTCGGACTTTTCGTCGCCACCAGCGTCGGCATCTTCTTTGGCGTTTATCCGGCCCACAAAGCCGCGCAGCTCGACCCCATCGTCGCCCTGCGCGCGGAGCTATAAGCCATGGCCCTCAGCGATTCCCGCGAATCCGTCCGCATGGCGCTGGACACCCTGCGCAGCAACAAGCTGCGCTCCGGCCTCACCATTCTCGGCATCGTCATCGGCGTGGCCACCGTCATAACCATTTCCTCGCTCATCAACGGCGTCAACAACCGCGTCGCCGACATCGCCAGTCAGTTCGGCACCAACGTCCTCTGGATCTTTCGCTGGAACTTCATTGGCATCCGCCCAACCGCCGAAATGCTGGCTCGCAAGCAGCTCACCCTCGACGATGCGGAAGCCATCGGTACCCTCCCCCACGTGGTTGGCGTGGACGCCGCGCGCCAATACAACAACTGGCAGCTCGGCGTCGGCTATGTCGCCGTCCAGTACAAGGGCAAGAAGATTCAGAACACCATTCTGAATGGCAGCATGCCCACCTTTGCCACGGTCAGCAATCTGAACTTCACTGCAGGCCGGCCCTTTACGGAAAACGAGGAGTTTCGCGCCGCCAACGTTACCGTTCTTGGGCACGATACCGCGGAAAAGCTCTTCGACACCGAAGACCCCATCGGCAAAGATGTCATCGTGGATGGCGACGTCTTCACCGTCATCGGCGTCCTCGATAAATACAAGCAGTTGTTCGGGGGTGGCAGCAATCCCAACGACAACGTCGCCATCTTCCCCCTCACCACATTCCATAAAATCCACCCCGAGATCCTGGACACCATCATCTCCATCAAGTACGACGACGCCAAAAACAAATCTCTGGTCACCGAGGAGATCCGGATGCTCCTGCGTGAGCGGCGTCGCGTCCGCGTGGAGAAAGACGATGACTTCGCGATCTTCGGGCCCGACGATATCCTCGTCTTCTGGTCGCAGGTCACCTCCGGCCTCGTCATCTTCATGTTCGCCGTCTCCAGCGTGGGCCTGCTGGTCGGCGGCGTCGGGGTCATGAACATCATGCTGGTCTCGGTCACCGAGCGCACCCGGGAAATCGGCGTCCGCAAAGCCATCGGCGCGACGAAGAGAAACGTTCTGGTCCAGTTCACCTTTGAGGCGATCACCCTCTGCGCTCTGGGCGGCGTCATCGGCATCATGCTGGGCACGCTTCTCACCCTCGGCATTCGCTACGGCGTTTCTTTTCCGGCCAGCCTGTCGACTTTCTGGGTCGTCACCGGATTCGTCGTCTCCGGCGCCATCGGCCTGCTCTTCGGCATCTATCCCGCCTGGAAAGCAGCCACGCTGGACCCCATCGAAGCCCTGCGCTACGAGTAGCAGCCGGGAGCTGGGAGTCAGAACAGGCTACCGGCTACAGGCTACGGGCTGCTATGATTAAGCTACCCGGCGGTACATCGCCCGCCCCGAAAACCTATGCCCAAAAGCTTTAACCACAGCATCCTCGGCGTCTCCATCGCCATCATCCTTGTCGTGCTCTTCGGCGGTTTCGGCCCCGCGGGCGTCAACGCCAGCCAGAGTGACGGCGCCTACCGCCAGATGGGCGTCTACGAGGAAGTGCTGCACAAGATTCAGACCGACTACGTCACCGACCCCAACATCCAGAACGTCACCACCGGCGCGCTGCACGGGCTGCTCGAGTCCCTCGATCCGGATTCCAGCTACCTCACCCAGACCGAATACGCCAACTACCTCGAGCACCAGCACGAGGGCCAGGCGCAGGTCGGCATGGACGTCTCCAAGCGCTACGGCTACGGCAGCGTGATTTCGGTGATCCCCGGCAGTCCGGCTGAGAAGGCGCATGTCGAAGACGGCGACCTGATTGAGTCGATCAACGGCCACTCCACGCGGGAGATGTCCGTGGCCATGATTCGCCTGTTGCTCGAGGGCAAGGCCGGGACCAGCGTCAGCTTCCAGCTAGTGCGTCACCTGAAACCGGAGCCGGACGACATTACCCTCACCCGCGCCACCGTCACGCCGCCATCGCTGTTCCAACAGCAATACGAAAACTCCAGCATCCTGTACCTCCGGCCGGTGGTCCTCAGTCGCGAGCGCGTCGACGAGATCGTTGCCCGCCTCCACGAGATGGGCAAGAACAACAACCGCAAAGTGTTGCTCGACCTGCGCGACGTTGCTGAGGGCGATCCGCAGCAGGGCATTCGCCTGGCCAACGCATTCCTGCAGGGCGGAACCATTGCCATGCTGCAGGGGCAGACCGTTCCCACCCAGACCTTCAAGGCCGACACTTCGAAGTTCGTGACTTCCGCACCTCTGGTCGTGCTGGTGAACCATGGAACCGCCGGCGCAGCCGAGCTGGTCGCCGCGGCCATCCTCGACGACAAGCGCGGCGATGTGGTGGGCGAACGCACCTTCGGCGAAGGCGCCGAGCAAAAGACCTTCACCTTGCCGGATGGCTCCGCGCTCATGCTGACCATCGCTAAGTATCAGTCGCCGTCGGGCAAGAAAATCGAAGACGAAGCCGTGACTCCCAACATTACTGTGAACCAGGCCGCCGAGGAAGCTCCCGAGGCTGAAACCAATCCGCAGGAGCCGCGCACCGACGATCAGCTCAACAAGGCCCTGGAACTTCTGAAGCAGAAGAACGGGTAAGCAGCAGCGACACGTGGCACGTTTTCAACGATGGTGCCAGATCAAAATCGGGATTCCGACGCAGCTCATCCACCGCGGATCGGCGGCAGCGAACCGCCTCCCGTCACCACACCGGATTTTGTGAAGCTGGGATGGCACGCATAATCACTTTATTGGACCGGGAAGACGACCCGGTACCGCCGCCTCGGCGCCTTCGCCGGCGGGCCTCCGATTTTCAGCCTCCTCCGGACCATCCCAAAATCGCTGGCAGCCTGGCTCTTGCGGTTCTGGTGCTGGTCGCCGCGGCCGCCGGCTGCCTGACCGGACTCATGCTGGTCTACTCCGTCGATCTGCCCCAGGTAGACGAGCTGGAGCATTACCGTCCCTCCACCACCACGGAACTCTACGATGTTCACGGACGCAGCTTCGGTTCCTTTGCCCTGGAGCGCCGCGTGGTCGTCAACTACAACGACTTTGCCCCGGTCCTGCGCCAGGCCGTCATCTCCACCGAAGACCGCGACTTTGAGAGCCACGGCGGCGTGAATCTTCTCCGCTTCGCCGGCGCCGCATGGCACGATCTGTTCTCCAAAGGCCGCGCCCAGGGTGCCTCCACGCTGACCATGCAGCTCGCGCGCAATCTCTTCCTCTCCAACGAACGCACCGCCTCCCGCAAGCTCCAGGAAATCTTTCTCTCTCTGCAGATCGAGCACGCCTTCACCAAAGAACAAATCTTCACCCTCTACGGCAATCAGATCTACCTCGGCAGCGGCGTCTACGGATTCGAAGCTGGCGCGCAATATTACTTCTCGAAACACGCCAGCGAACTGACCCTTCCCGAGGCCGCGCTGCTGGCCGGACTTCCCAAAGGCCCGGTGGAGTTTTCCCCCATCCTCACCCCCGATCGCGCCTTTCGCCGCCGCAATGTCGTCATCGACTCGATGCTCGAAGACGGCAAAATTTCCGCTGCGCAAGCTGAAGCTGCGCGCTCGACCCCGCTCGGGCTCCATCTGGAGCCGCCTCCCAACAGCGTCGCTCCGTGGTTCGTCGAAGAAGTGCGGCGCGAGCTCGAACATCGCTTTGGCGCCGAGGAGGTTCACGCCGCGGGTCTGAAAGTTTACACCACGCTGGACCTCGATCTGCAGAAGGCCGCCAATCAGGCGGTCCTGGACGGCCTTGCCGCCTGGGAACGCCATCACGGCTGGCACGCGCATCTGCCCAACGTCCTCGCCGCCGGCCTGAACGTCGACACGTTCAAGCATCCGGACTGGACCGTTCCGCCCGCGCCCGGCACCTACATGCACGCGCTGGTTACCGGCATTCTGCCGTATCAGGTGACCGGCCGCATCGGCGACAAGCCGTTCATCCTGACCCCGGAAAACTGGTCGTGGACCGGCTTCCACACCGCGGAGCAATTCCTGAAACCCGGCGACCTCATCTACATGAAGATCACCGGCGAAGACGGCGGCATGCTGCACGGCACGCTGGAAGAAGACACCGGCGTCGAGGGCTCGCTGCTCGCCATGGACAATGGCACCGGCGACGTGCTGGCCCTGGTTGGCGGCCGCGACTTCAATCTTTCGCAATTCGATCGCGCCACACAGGCCGAGCGCCAGACCGGCTCCTCGTTCAAGCCCTACGTCTACACGACCGCCGTCGAAGATGGCGCGACGCCGGAGGAAATCATCGTCGATCGGCCCGTTTCCTTCGGAACCTACGTCCCCCACAACTACGACGGCAAGTTCAAAGGGCGCATCTCGCTGCTCGAGGCTTTCGCTGACTCACGCAACATCCCCGCGCTGGAGCTGGCCAGCCGCGTCGGCATTCGCAAGGTCATCGCCACCGCGCATCGCTTTGGCATCACCACGAACATGCCGGCCTATTTGCCCATTGCTCTGGGGTCGGCTGAGGTCACCCTGGAGCAGCAGGTGGCCGCCTACGCCGTCTTTCCCAACGATGGCATCCGCGTCGGGCCGCGCCTGGTCAAGCGCGTGACCAGCGCTGACGGTTTTCCTCTCAATGAGGACACGCCCGACGTGAGGGAAGTGGTCAGCGAAAAAACCGCGCGCACCATGATGGTTTTCTTCCGCGGCGTCACCAGCGAGGGCACCGCCGCGAAGCTGATTGCGCTGCATCATCCGCTCGGCGGCAAGACCGGAACCACCAACGACTTTACCGACGCCTGGTTCGTCGGCTTTTCGCCCTCGATCACCTGTGGCGTCTGGGTCGGCTACGACGATCGCGAGTCTTTGGGGGATAAACAAACCGGCGCCGCCGTCGCGCTGCCGCTCTGGACCGCCTTCATGCAAACCGCGATCGCCGCCACCCCCAACGAAACCTTCCCCGGCGATGCGCCGCCATCGGCGCGGCCCCCTCTGCAACAAACCGCCGCCCTCGCCACCCACCGCTGACGAATACTGCGGTCCTCGGTGCGGCCGTCAACACTACATGGGCAAGTTCCCGGTCCGTCTGCGCCCAGCTTCACCCGTGGCCCAAAGGGCGGCCAGCACGAACGGTGTCGCCAGCGCCAGCACCAGCAGGCGAGCGATCCACGGGGTCCGGATGCACATGGTCTGCGTGCAGAACGAGCTTCGGGCATTCCAGACCGCCGGCAGCGTGCAAGCGAGCACCACGGTCCAGAACAGGGAATACGCGCCGAGCAGGAGTGCGCCCAACCGCGCGCGCAGCAGAATGAGCAGCAGGGCCAGGACTCCAACCACGCCGGGCAGCAACGTAACCCACAGGCCGACTCGTCCGGTGGTGCGGATCAGACCGAGATTCAGGGGAAATCGGGCGTCAAGAAAAATCAGGGCAGAAGTTATGAGCAGATAGACCGCCGTGAACGCCGACCACAGCAGCATAAGCCAGCGGTAAACCTGCGAACCGACGGAACCCGGCATAGAGCCTCCCCGGGTGCTGGGGGCACTCAATATTCGATACGCTGCAGGAATCGGAAACGTTCCCTGTCAGGACGCAGCGGCTGCCGAATAACTGTTGACTCTTTGAAAGCCTGGCGAGGTTCCGCGTGCGACGCAACGGTGTGTGCCGGCCGCACACCCCGATTGCTTCCCCTCAACGTCGGCCTTCCCTGCGCGTGCCTCAACCCTGGCGCCGTCCTGGAGTTCGTGTGAAAATCCCTTAAAAGGACCCGCCGATACCCTCGCCCAATTGATTTTGCCGGAGCACCGGGTGTCTAATCGCTGCATCGCAGCCGATTCGGCTAGACGAGCGACATCGCCTGCACGGGCCGACCCCCGCTTCCCCTCTATCCAAATCTCTGACGAAAGGATGGCAAAGACATGCCCGAACCGACCTGGCAACCTCACGAGAAACACGGAAGGCTGACGACGCAGAGCGACTTGCCCGACAGCGTCTACGCGTTTCCGAGGCAGCGTAAAGAACCACTCACCGACGCAGAACATGTGCGTAACGCGGTGGCGCGGTTCGATCAAGTCACCGGCGTCTCCGATTCCGACCGTGCTTTGGCGTTCGCGAACATTGAGAAGGCGGCTAGCCACTACAACGTCAACCTCGCGGAAACGTCATGGCACGACCTGGGGGTTCATCCTCAAAAGCGGTAACAGCACCAGCACAGTGAAAGCTCAACCAACCGGCACACCTAAGTCGTGTTAGTGGTCGTGTGCGCACCGTAACAGGGAGCTGAGATATGAAAGCAATTGTCCTCCACCAATATGGCGGACCGGAAGTACTCAAGTTCGAGGACTACCCTGACCCGGTTCCGGGTCCGGGCGAGGTGCTGGTGAGGGTCGCCGCTTCCAGCGTGAACCCGATCGACTACAAACGACGTGCCGGGTTAACGAAGGATTTTTATCCTATGCACTTTCCCGGCCTCATAGGAGTCGACATGGCGGGGATCGTGGCCAGGGTCGGGCCGGGAGTGGCAGACTTTTCCGTCGGCGACCGCGTATTCGCAATGGCCGACAATACTTACGCCGAACTTTGTGTCGTGAAGGCAGCTGTCCTTGCGAAGGTCCCCGACGGGCTCGATTTGATCCAGGCCGCGGCGCTGCCCCTGGTGACGGTGACCGGCAATCAGCTCCTTGCGGCGACAGGAATCAAAGCGGGCCAGACCGTGATGGTCGTAGGTGCCCTGGGAAATGTCGGGCGTTCCGCGGTATTCACGGCGAAGGATCGCGGTGCGACGGTGATCGCCGGTATTTTGAAACGACAGATGGACGAGGCGAAGACGGTCGGCGCGGATCAGGTCATCGCAACCGACGACGACTCCGCGATTGCCAATCTTCCTCCGCTCGATGCTGTGGCCGATACGGTGGGCAGAACAACCGCCGAGAAGCTGATCGCCAGGGTCAAGCCGGGAGGAGTTTATGCGTCCGTTGTCGGGGCGCCGCGGAATGCCGCGCAGTATCCATCGGTAAAGGTGGCGCCGGTGTTCTCGCATTTCGACAGAAAAACCCTCGAATTCATGGCCGAAGCGGTGCGCGATGGCAAGCTGGTCATCCCGATTAGTGAGAAACTGCCGCTCCGGGATGCGGCCGAGGCTCAGGCAGCGGCGGAAAAGGGCGGTATCGGCAAAATCTTGCTGGTGGCTTAGCAATATTTTCTGAACAGGCGGCAGGAAAGGAAAATTGTAAGTGGACAAAGTTCGGCGCGGAATCAACCGCGCGTCCAGGCCGAGTGGCGCTGGCTGCGTAGAATGCCTGGCTTCTCCGGATGGCTGGTGGCTTCATCTCCGCCGGTGCGCGGAGTGTGGGCACATCGGATGCTGCGACAGCTCTCCGAGCCAGCACGCATCGAAGCATGCGGCGGCGACTGGACACCCGGTCATTGCCAGCTTTGAGCCGGGGGAGGCCTGGTTCTTCGATTACGAGAAGCAGGCGATGATCAAAGGTGTAGCTTTGTTTCCGCCCCGGTCGCATCCAAGAACCCAGCCCGCTCCTGGACCCGCAGGAAGAGTGCCCGCTAACTGGGAATCGCTGCTGAACTAACTTCCGGTCAAGGTGGCCGGCGCAGGAGGCGGTTCCTGTCGTCCCATCGCGTTGTTCCCCTCGGCCTCTGGCTTAATCGCAATCGTCGGGATGAGCAATGGTTCTTGAAAAACTGGTTTTGTGAAGGAGAACGTACTATGTCTGAACTTGCGACGAAATGTGTGGTCCGGAAGCAACAGGAACAGAAGATAGCAATACGCACCGCCGTGCAACGTAGCGCTCGCTTTACCATCGGTGCGACCGCCGTGGCAGCCCTCGCTTTCTTTGTCGCCACGGCCGTTCACGCTCAGGACAAGTACTCGCTGCAATCGCCGAGCGGAATCGCGTTCTCCGACTTCAGGGGATACGAAGACTGGGCGGTAGTGTCGTCCGCCCGCACCGACCAAATCCTCAAAGTGATCGTGGCCAATCCGACGATGATCAAGGCATTCAAGGCCGGCGTTCCGGGCAACGGCCAGCCTTTCCCCGATGGATCCATGATCGTGAAGCTCCAGTGGACGCAGAAGAAGAGCACCGAGGCCCCCTTCGTGGTCGACGTGCCCGATGTTTTCTCCCAGGCTTTCGTGATGGAAAAGGACAGCAAGAGGTTTTCGGCAAGCGGGGGGTGGGGATACGCGGTGTTCAACTACGATGCCCCATCGGACAAGTTCTCGACCGATCCCAAGAGCTTCTCCAACTGCGGATACGCGTGCCATACGCCGGTGAAGGCGAAGGACTACATCTTTCACCCGTACCAGAAGCGTTGAAACCAATCTCGAGGCCAGGAGGAAATCGCTTCACCCTACCCCTCTCCTCGTTTCGTCTGCTGGGAAGCATTTTGGCGGGAACCGGTCAGGCTGCGGGTTCTTCGGGGTGGGTCGAGACCCAGGTGGCTCCGAGCCAGGAGCGGTTCTGGTTGGCTTCGGGCAGGTGGGGAATCAGGGCCCAGAGGCCGATCAGGGCCAGACCGACGAGGTTGGGGAAGAGTAACGGAGCCAGGGGCGGCGCGCCGTTGACGATCTTTTCGAAGAGGGTGTGCCCGGGCTCAACCAGATTGGCGCGCAGATGGAACCAGAAGCCGAGGACGCCCCAGCGCCTGGCCGAGCATGACCAGAAGGCAGAGGTCGAGGAAGCGGCGGGTGACGCCGGAGAAAAGACAGAGCGGAACGAGATGCCAACAAGCCTCCGTCGGGAGAAGGGAACTCGGTCTCAGGGGCGGGGCGTGAACTGCGCCACTGTAGCAATTCGTATGGGTGTTTTTCTACTTGTGGGCGGTGAGGCGGGGGGCGTGCTGTTTTCGGCGAGCTGACTGTAGGGATGAAGGTGGCCGGCAGGTGCGGCGGGGCGTTTTCCTCGGACTGTCCACGCTGGGGGTTTTTCGGGGGCGGGTTTGGTTCCATTTTGGTTTCGGGGACATTACTTCCGAGGCGGAGTCTGCAATTCGGTTATAGAGGCTGTGCACGGCGGGAGTTTAGGCTGCTTGCTGTGGGGTGAACCTGGTCGTCCGCAGCGGGTTGAACCTTGCCGGGGTGCTGCGGCGAGGTGGGTGTTTGTTTCGCGGGCAGGGTGGAGAGACCTGGCCGTCTGCGGCGCGGCGGCGGCTTGGTTTTTCGCAAGGAGAGAGGGTGGGGCCCGGTCGCTGGGGCGGCGGTTTGTCAGAGCGAAGCGGTGCCGGGGGCGGCGTTCCGTTTTGGTCCAGAGGCAGTACTAAGGTGTGGAAGCCGTTCATTTTGTTGTAGGGGCGGGGTGGGGTGCGAGGTTAAGCTTCTTGCTGTGGGGTGAACCTGGCCGTCTGCAGCGACGCGAGGGGGTGTGTTTTTCGGGGCTCGGTGGGGGGACCTGGCGGGCTGAAGAAAGCCGCTCCCAGAGGGCGATACCGCCGCCTGCAGGTTTGCCTGCAGATTCCTGCAAGGCGGCGAGGGGATCCCGGTCTACGGGAGGAAATTGCGTCGACAGATGTGACGCAGGAATCGATACGCGAGGCGGGCGGGGCCAGCAAGGGGAAGGCAGTGCGTCCGGGTCAGGCGCCGCGCTGGTCGAGGAAGAGGAAGACGCGTTCGGCGAGCGTTTTTTCGTCTTCCGAGTACGCCGCGCTGTGGACCGATCGCGCAGTGTTCTCGGTGGGGCCGACGATCATAAACTGTTTGGCGGAGATGGGGGTCCGGGTGCCGTCCGGCTCACGCCGGCGTACAACGATGGTGATCGAGGTCATGGAACCAGCTCCAAAGCAGAAGTTAAAACAATGCCAATCAATTCCAGCGGGGCCCGTTGCAATCCTGTTTCTTATGCCGTCGCGCCTCGTTTGCATGCTGCAATGGCAGAGGCGCGCGGTGAGAGATGATCGTGACACTTTCGCGGTCCAAGCGCAAGGAACCATTACCATTTTCTTCGGGAGTGGGTACTGGGGTAGCGGTGGCTTCGAGGTCAACAACCGGAGGCAGCAGACAGTAGGGAGTAGCCAACAGGGAGTAGCGACCCGGAGGTAGTGAGAGGAGACGAGAAGCGGCGGATTTTACAAGCGCGTAACAGGTTTCGCGGACAGTACTCAGGAAGGGTGCCCACAGGTGGCGTTGGGGCGTTACCAAGAGGTGCGCGCGAGGAACCAATGGGGAAGTGACTGATTTGATTGCGTCCCGAAGAATGGAGGCAGTTGGGAAAGTCACCTATGGCACATCCGGGACTCTATCGCTATCCATTCGACAAGGAGGGAGAACCAACTCTCACCTTTGTGGAGGCGATCACGGCTGCACGCAATCTGGAAGCGCAGCTGAGCACGCTGATGAAGCGGTGGACGTGGCCGGAGCTGGCGCTGACGATTATCGAGCGCCGGCCGGGCTACGTGCGGTACCAGGTGCGGCGGCAGGGAGAGATGGTGGGTTTTGCGACAGTGATGCCATTCTCGGTAGATCCGCCGAAACACGAGCCTGAACCGGCGAGCGAAGGCCGGGCGGTGGAAGAGAAGACCGGGAACAACTGAGACTGGCGGGACGCGAGCGGCGGGCGAGCGAAAAACCGACACTTGTGAAATCACGCTCTCGCCGGCAACTCTCGGGTTGGACTCCGCGGAAACGAAGCTCGCCGCCTTAATCGGCAACTTTCAAATAAACCACTGAGGAGTTGCAGTCCGCGGGGCAACTACGGCTCATACGGGCAGGAAACTTCCTCGCTGTGTCTGGAGTTATGAAAACCAGTGCGCAGCGGTCACGATGGCCTGGGAGACAGATTTTGACGCGTACCATGGTACCAATGTACAATGGTATAACGATGGACAAAGAGCGGCGAACCATCGAGCGAGTGGAAATCAGAACCGAGGCCGGGGGCACCCCATGACCGACGATCAGCTGGTTGCGGCGTTTGAGGGCTGTACCCTTCGCAACGAAGAATTCCACCACGCGGATCACGTGCGAATGGGCTTCGTTTATATGAGCCGATTCCCGGAACTCGAAGGAATTCGGCGGTTCTCTGAAGGGCTGGAAAGGTTTGCCGCTGCCAGCGGGAAACCTGGCTTCTATCACGAAACCGTCACATGGGCGTTCCTGCTGTTGATCCGTGAACGCTTAGCGCGAACGGTGCAGCGTAGCGGCAGATTGCCAGGCTGGGATGAATTTGCCGCCGATAACAAGGACTTGTTGGGAGGGAAGGACGAGGTCCTGAAGAAATATTACAGAGAGGAGACTCTCCGCTCCGAGCTGGCCAGGAAGACCTTTGTCTGGCCAGATCGCAAGACCTGCCAGGGATAAGGTGAAGACGAGCCAAAGGCCGAG
>JBAVUB010000591.1:0-9732 GCA_049696575.1 Acidobacteriaceae bacterium
TGCGTCGCTGTCGCCATACGTGACTCCTGCTGGAGTGACTAAAATTCTCCCCCGGAAAAATGGGCCGCAGAAGGCACACCTGGACCCTGTCCGCCTGAAGGGAGCGTTGGGTGGATGCCGCGACGCCACGGAAAGGTTGCCTCGAAAATCCCTGAGAATTTTCTTGCCCTGTCGACTGAGCTACAGGCCGCTCGCGGCAACGTTACCGCAGTTAACTGCGCTCGGAGCCGTCCCGGAACCGGCGCTTTCCATTGCCCCGCGCATGGCCGATCGTCGCACCGGACCTCGGACTGCCCAGCCTTGTATCTGCCGTCACAGCGCGGTTGAATCATCGGCGTTAGTCTTTGCAGCTGTCGAATGTCCCACGCGATTCCAACTGTCATGGTTCGTTCTCCCGCCGCTGAAGACGGCTGGCATTTCCTCTATCGAACCGCCGCTGTCTGCGCGCTCATCAGCGTCGCTCTGTTTCTGTTTCAAATCGTCGCCTTCTTCGTCTGGCCGCCGCCTTCTACCGTGGCAGGACATTATGCTCTGCTCCACGCTCGTCCGCTGGTAGGCCTGGTGAGCCTCGATTTCGTGATCCTCGTGGACGAGGTTCTCGGGATCCCGATTTTGCTTGCGCTTTACCTGAGCCTGCGCCACGTACACGAATCGCTGGTGCTCATCGCAACCGGACTCTCGGTGGTTTCTACCGTGTGTTTCCTCTCCGGCAACCCCTCGCTGAATATGCTGTACCTCAGCCAGCAATATGCTGCCGCCACCACCGACACTGCGCGCGATGGACTTCTCGGCGCCGGCCAGGCGGTTCTCTCTTCGTGGCAGGGAACTCCGTATCAGGCGGCTTATGTCGTGGGTACGATCGCGATGCTGATCCTTTCCAGCGTCATGCTGCGCAGTGCGGTCTTCAGCAAGCTCACCGCGTATGTGGGAATCGTCGCCAGTGTTGTGGGCTTTGGCCTCTATGTTCCCAGGATCGGCGTCTATATCTCGATCCTCTCCGTCGTCGCGATGCAGGTCTGGTACGTGATGATCGCGCTGTCGTTGTTTCGACTCAGCGGGCCTGCGCGCCATCCAGCGATCGACCCGGAAAACCGGAATACGGTCAAGCTGCACGCCTGATACCTGGTTGAGTTCGCCGAGGGTATGGCGTGCAGGGCACCGGGCTGCGGGCTCCGAAGAGTGGTTAGCCAGGAACGCAGGTGCGATCCGAAGTGCGATTGTGGTAAACGTGTCCCATGCGTGCTGTCGCCGAAAAGCTGCGCCTCAGTGAGATCTCGCCTGGCCTTGTCCAGTCCGAAATTCGCGCCATGACTATGGAGTGCGACCGCGTTGGCGGCGTCAACCTGGCGCAGGGCGTCTGCGATACCGAAGTTCCAGCGCCGGTGGCCGCGCGCGCCGTCGAAGCGATCACGCAAGGCCTGAACATTTACACGCGCCTGGACGGCATCGCGCCGCTGCGCCAGGCCATCGCCACCAAACTCGCTCGCCATAACGGCGTCACGGCCGACGCGGACGCGAAAATCCTTGTCACTTCGGGCGCAACCGCGGGCTTCCAGGCCGCCTGCATGGCGCTCTTCGATCCAGGCGACGAGGTGATCCTTTTCGAGCCCTTTTACGGCTATCACCTGAACACGCTGCGCGCTCTGCGCGTGAATGCAACTTCGGTTCCACTCGCCGAGCCTGACTGGGCGCTCGACCTCAAAGCGCTGTGCGCCGCCATCACGCCGCGGACGCGCGGTATCGTCCTCAACTCGCCGTCGAACCCATGCGGCAAGGTGTTTTCGCGGGCGGAGCTCGAAGCGGTCGCCGCGCTGGCCATCGAGCGCGACCTCTTCGTCATCACCGATGAGATTTACGAGTACTTCGTCTTCGACGGCGCAACGCACATCAGCCTGGCTACGCTGCCGGGCATGGCCGAGCGCACCATCTCCATATCGGGATTGTCGAAGACTTTCAGCATTACCGGCTGGCGCATCGGCTATCTGGTCGCGGATCGCCGCTGGCTGGGTGCGATCAGCTACTTTCACGACCTGGTCTACGTTTGCGCGCCATCGCCATTCCAGTACGGAGCCGCCGCAGGCCTGCTGCAGTTGTCCGACTCTTTCTATTCGGGCCTGGCAACGGATTACCAGGCCAAGCGCGACATGCTCTGCGCCGCGCTGGCCGACGTTGGCCTCGCGCCGTCGATTCCGCAGGGCGCTTATTATGTGCTCGCCGATGTTACCAATCTTCCGGGAGCGACAGCCCGCGAGAAAGCGCGCACTCTGCTGCGCAACACCGGCGTCGCAGCGGTGGCCGGAACCGCCTTTTTTGCCGGCGGACGCGGAGAAAACCTGATCCGTTTCTGCTTTGCCAAGCGCGACGAGGACCTCGAGCGCGCCTGCGCGATGCTGCGCACGCTTTGACGCCTTAGGCGGCTGTTGCTGTTGCGATGTCGACCAGCGGATAGTTCAGCTTCTTCCACTCGTCGTAGCCGCCGCGCAGCGGCCGCACGCGATGGATGCCCATGGCGCGCAGCCGCAGCGCCATTCTGGCCGCAGTCGCTTCGCTGGGGCAGGTGCAGAACAGCACAATCTCCTGGTCGCGCGGAATGCGGTCAGCCTGCTCGACGAGTTTGTCCGGGGTCAGGCTCAGCGCGCCAGGAATAGTGCGCGGATCGGGGAGGTAGTCGAGGGGATGGCGCAGATCCACAACGAACACCGGCTGGCCTGAGTCCATCATGCTCTTCAGTTCGATGGGTTCGATGCGCGACATGCGCAGCGAGCGCAGAAATGCGCGGCGCTGCAGCATCCGCCAGACGAGGAATGCGAGGAAGAGCAGAACGAAGATCACGCCGAAGAAATGCGCGGTCCAGGAAAGCGCGTTGGGATGCTGCTTGAGGACGTCGCCGAAGAAGCGGCCGCCCAAAGTCACGGTGAGGAACCACAGCATGACGCCTGCGGCATCGAACAGCACAAACTTTCCGTAGCCCATACCGATCTGGCCAGCGATGGGAGCGGCCACGGAGCCGAGACCGGGAACGAATTTGGCCACCAGCAACGCGGCAGCTCCGCGTTTCGTAAAGACGCCTTCTGTTTTCCGAACGCAGGCCGTGCTTTCGAGGCTGAGCCGGCACATCAGCCGCACCACGGCAGAGCCGTAACGCTTGCCGAAGATGTACCAGGTCGTATCCGCGATGAGGCTGGCTGTAAGTGCGGACAGCAGGACGAACGGAAGATTGAGCTGACGGGTCGCGGTCAGCGTTCCTGCGGTCAGCATCAGCGGGGCGCTTGGAATCGGAATCCCGAGCTGCTCGGTCAGCACCCAGACAAAGATGAGCCAGTAGCCGTATTTGATGAAGAAATCGAGGGCGATCGGCATGAGGTACGTTCAGGAACATCACTATAGATGTGGCGATGGGCGAAAAGGAGCAGCGATTCCCAGCGCTACGGTTTGGCTACCTGCAGCGGAATCTCCACCGTTCCAATGCGGCCGCTGATCAGGTCGTGCACGCCGATGCGCAGAAAAAGCTGGCCAGCGGGTAAATCGATCTCCTGGTGCATGTGGATTCCCTGCGCGCTTTGTGCGGGAGGCGTGTCGACCTCAAATCCACCATCGGTGTAATTGAGGCGTATGCCTTCGGCATCGTAGGCCACCTGGGTCAGCTCCATTTCGCGGTGCACCCGGCCATCGGACAGTGGCCTGGAATCAAAACCGCGCGGGTCAATGGTGAAATCAGCGACGTACCGCTGGAGCGGCGGCTTCAGGGTCTTCACCAGTGCGCCAGCTGGTTCGGGCGACAGCTTTTCCCCCTTCAGTTCCGGATCGCCGGCAGGCAGCAGGCGCACCTTAAACAGCACCTGCGACTGCGGCAGCACGCCGTGCTGCATCGCCGCAATCAGCGGAGAAAGCCTTCCGGGCATCAGTTTTGCGGTCTGCGTTGGATCGTCCGCGTAGTATCCGTGACGGTATTCCAGCTCCGGGTGACTTTCCGGCATCTCCACATCGATCTTGCGGTAGGCGCCGTTGTAGTTCTTGTTGGCCGGGACGTAGCCGATGGTGTAGTAATTCGCCCCATTGGTGATGGACTTGACGACCGCTTCTCCAACGGCATTGGTGTTGTAAAACGCCTTGCCGCCAGTCTCGTTGGCAATCTGGTCCATGGTGGAATGCTCGGCGAAGTTCGAAACCAGGAACTGGGCGTCGGTTTGCTCGACCAGCTGGGACGTCGTGGGCATTTGCACCGCTACCGGACGGCCGTTCGGCGTCTGGGTCAGAATGCCCGGGTTCTGCTGGGTGTTCGCCGCTTCGGTCATCGGCACATTGAGCAGGCCGCGCGCATCTACGGGATACACGGCAACGCGCGCCAGAGCCATCAGCTCCGCCAGCTTCGACAGGCGCAGGCCATAGTCGCGCAGGGAGGCGCTGGGATCCTCCTGGGAAATATCCGGCCCGATATTGATGGGAACGGCGCCGGTGTACCAGATGAGGTTCTTGCGCCCAGGAATGGTGCTGAGATAACGAGCCAGCTGATCCATCGCGTCGATGGTGATATCGAGGCGCAGATCCACCTCGTAGGCGGCGGTTTCCGCGGCAAACTGATTCATGGCCCACACCGCCTGGGCGCTCGTGCCTCCACCGTCCGCGAGCAGGCTGATTTGGGCCATCTGCTGGTCGTAGAGAGGATCGAGGATTGGCGAAAGCTCGGGATGGGCGCGAGAATCCAGCGCCTTCTCAATGATGCTGGAATCGGTGGTGAAGCCTTCCACCATCCGCAGCCTGGAGGAGAGGGTAAACACGGCGATGCGTGTTCCCGCTGGAATGGTGTGCAGGTATTTGAGCATGCGCTGCCGCACGTAGACCTGATCGGAGAGCGGGGTGTTGAGCGCGTCGAGCAGCAGCACATTGGCGGCGCTGGTGATGGCGTAGTGTGGAGCGTTGCTGTAGGTGTGCGGCGGCAGGGTTTCGGCTTTGGCAGCTTCGACAGCGTCGGTTGCGCGGTGCTCCTCAAATGTCGTGATGTTCTGCGGACGTCCATCTTCAGAGATGCGGAAGTCGGATGCCTTCAGCCCCTGGACTGCGTCTCCCTTGTCAGTCACCACCACGTCGAGCAGGACGAGATTGGCATTGGTGCGGAAGATCGCCGGCTCTTCGTCGGGCTTCTGTTGCTGGGCGGATGCGCCGGGCGCGGCGGATTGGGCCAGCACGATCCAGGCCGGAACCAGCACCAGAACCGCGCTGCACACCAGGGGAAAACAACGGGAGCGGATCATGGCCGCACTCCTGCCAGGGAAATTGCGAGCGTCCACCCATCATATGCCGGAAGCGCGGCGGTTGTATGCCTAACGACTGGCTACGGTGAGCGGAATCTCCAGCGTCCCAATGCGCCCGCTCATCAGATCATGCACGCCGATGCGCAGGGAAATTTTGCCGGCCGGCAGATCGATCTCCTGATGCAGGCGCAGGGGCTGGCCTGGCGCGCCGTCTACTGCGAAGCCGCCATCCGCATAGTTCTCGCGGATTCCCTCCACGTCGTAGGCCACTTCGGTGAGTTCCACCTCGGTATGCTTGCGGCCATCGGGCAAGGCTCGCGCGTCCAGACCGTCGGGATCGATGGTGAAGTCGGCGACGAAGCGGGTCAGCGGGGGCTTCAGCGTCTTCGCCAGGGCGCCAGCGGGATCGGGCGAGAGCTGTTCGCCGGCCAGCACGGGATCGGTGGCCGGAACCACTCTGACCTGAAAGGGGACCTGGGAGAGCGGCAGGCCGCCGTGTTGCATGGCGGCAATCAGCGGGCTCACGCGTCCGGGCATCAGCTTATCCGCGGTCGCCGGATTGTATGCGTAGTAGCCGCGGCGGTAGTCCAGATCGTAGCGGCCCTCTACCAGCTTCACTTCCACGTTGCGATATGCGCCGTTGTAGTCGCGGTTCTCCGGCGCGTAGGCCAGCGTGTAGTAGTCCGAGCCATCGGCGATGGCATCCGCGACTGCTTTCCCCACAGCGTTCGTGTTGATGAAGGCTTTGCCGCCGGTCTGCTTCGCGAAGGATTCCATGTTGAGATGATCGAACGCCACCTGATCGAGAAACGCCTGATCCCGCTGCTGAACCACCTGGCCCACGGTCTGGCCGGCCTGGCCGGAGGCGGTTGGCGAACCCATGCCAGGCGTGTTGGGAGATGGCCCCGTCGTCGACACACCGCGCGCCTGAATACTGGTGAACATATTCGGATTCATGACCCGTGCCTGGCCCGCGCTGCTGGGAGCGTTCATGAGGCCACGGGCATCCACGGGATACAAAGCCACTCGCGCCAGCGCCAGCAGTTCCATCGTCTTTTTGGCGCGATCCTGGAGGTCGGCCATCTGATCGAGATTGGGACTGCTGCCCGTGGTCAAATTGAACGGCATCGATCCGGAGAACCAGATGACGTTCTTGCGGCCGGGCACGGTGGCCAGGTAGCGCGCCAGCTGCTCCATGGCATCGAAGGCGACATCGGCGCGGAGCAAGTTCTCGCTCGACTCCGTTTCCGCGGCAAACTGAGCCATGCCGGCAGCCTCAGGCGATCCGGGATCCGCCATGTTCGCGGCTTCCTCAAGCGTTTGGTCCCAGTCCGGATCCATCACCGGGGATTTCTCCGGATTGCCTCTTCCCTGCAGCGCCTTCTCGATGGTGCTGGAGTCGGTGGTGAAGCCTTCGATGATGCGAAGCTTCGACCCCAGCGTGAAGACGGCGATCCGCGTGCCCGGCGGAATGGTGTGCAGGTACAGGAGCATGCGGCGCCGCACGTAGACCTGATCGGAGAGCGGGGTGTTCAGCGCATCGAGGAGCAGCACATTGGCCGCGCTGGTGACTGCAAAACGAGGAGCATCACTCCAGGTATTGGGCGGCAAATCCGCAGGTGCTTTTCCCACCTCGATCGCGTCGGTGGCCCGATGCTCTTCAAACACAGTGATCTTTTGCTCTCGGCCATCTTCGAAGACGCGAAAATCCTCGGCCTTCAGGTCGTGCACGGGATTTCCTTTGTCGCGAACCACAACGTCGACCAGGACGAGATTGGCGTTGGTGCGGAAGAGCGGGATCGACTGCGTTGCCGGTTGTTCGGTGGCGGATGAGGTTGCTGGAGCCGGCGCTGTCTGAGCCACGACGAGGGCAGCATTGACCGGGAGCAGGCAAATACAACAAAGGCAGGAAAAAGTACGAAGGCGGATCACGACACACCTCACTGAGCAGAAGACGCACGGCTCCCGACTAAGGACCCACTGCAATTACACGCCAGCGGGGACCAGGGAATTCGATCATGTCGTCCGGGCCGACTCGGAACGATCAGAATGGCGGGGCGCCATGCGCAACGCGCCAGTGCTGTGTCGTTGCCGGCCTCTTCCGGCTGCCGGGCAGAAATCCGGCAATTTCGTGACCGCGGATACATCCAGCGCGGCAGCTTCGCGGTACTCTGTTTTCATGTCAGCACGGGCTGCTGCGCTATCGAACCCGGCCACGGCCGAGCGTTTCGCCCCTGCTCGGTTCATTTTGGAGGAGGCGGTCCGGCAGCGCGCGTTTCCCGGCGCCGCGTGGGGCGTGCTGCATGGCGGCACGATTGCGGCCCTCGATGCGGTTGGACGCTTCACGTATGAAGCCAGCGCGCCAGCCGTCCAGGCGGAGACGGTTTTCGATCTCGCCAGCCTCACAAAAGTGCTTGCCACCACCGCCGCCGCGATGCTCCTCGTCGATCGCGGCCTTTTCGACCTCGACGAGCGCCTCGGCGACATCCTTCCGGGCTTCGTCATCGGCATGGAGCCGGGCAGCGGCAAGCAGCACGTCACGCTGCGCATGTTGCTCGCGCACACTTCAGGTTTGCCGGCCTATGCGACGCTGTTTCGCGAAAACGCGACACCGGAGGCGCTCCTGCGCGCGACGTTGCGGCTGCCGCTCGAAGCCAAACCCGGCACGCGCACCGAGTACTCCGACTTTGGTTTCATCCTGCTTGGGAAAGTCATCGAGGTTCTCAGCGGCGGGGGACTCGACGTTTTTTGCGCCCGCGAAGTTTTCGCGCCGCTTGGCCTCCGGACCACGCGCTTTTGTCCGCCGCAAGAAATGCGGCCCGCGATTCCGCCTACCGAGGACGACCAAACCTTCCGCCACCGCATCATCCAGGGCGAAGTGCAGGACGAGAATTGCTTCGTTCTCAGCGGGGTCGCCGGCCACGCAGGAGTTTTTGCCAATGTTGAAGACCTGCTGCGCTTCGCCCAGTGCATTCTTGCCGAGGGCCGCACGCAGGAGGGCAAGCCGCTCTTACAGCCGGCCACCGTAGGGCAGTTCGCAACGCGCCAGGGTCCGCCGGAAAGCAAGTCGCGCGCGCTGGGCTGGGACGTTCCAACGGAAGGTTCCTCGTCGGGACGCTACTTCGGCCCGCGCTCCATCGGCCACCTGGGGTATTCCGGCTGCTCGCTGTGGATCGATCCCGACCAGGAGCTGGCGGTGGCGCTGCTGACCAACCGCACCTGGCCCGACCGCTCCAACGATGCGATTCGCCAGGTTCGGCCGGCGTTTCACAATGCCGTGGTCGAATCCCTGCGCGGCTGATCCTCGTCCAAGCTGAGGCGTGCTCCAGACGCAAAAAGACCTTCGCGCCCGATTAGGCTGCGAAGGTCTTAGCCCTTCCGAATCGAACAATCAGTAGATCCGGAAGTTCACCTCAATATTGATCTCCACCGGCACCGGCTTCCCGTTGAAGACGGCCGGCTTGAACTTGTACTGGCGCACCGCTTCCAGAGCCTTCTCGTCCAGACCCATGCCCAGCGGCCGCACGATGCGCACCCGCTGCGGATTACCCTGCGAATCCACAATGAGGCCGACCACGCAGACGCCCTGGTACTTCGCTCGGCGCGCTTCGTCGGAGAACTCCGGATCGGGCGCATAAATCAGCACCGGGTTGGAAACGCCGCCGCCAGGATGGTAGAGACCTCCGCCGTATCCGCCGCCTGAACCGGGTCCGATGCCATTCCCGTTCCCCGATCCGATGCCGCCACCCGATCCGCTGCCAAAGCCGGAGCCGGAACCGCCGCCCTGCGAGGCCAGCGCGATCTGCGGCGACTGGGGAATGCCGATGTTCGGCATGTTCGGGTTATCGGGCAGCTTGATCTGCTGCGGCATCAGCACCGCGGGCTCGACAGCCAGTTTGGGATGATCGATCTTCAGAATCTGAGGAGGCGCGAGCGGCGTCTTCGACATCTTGGGCAGCTTGCCCTTCGAAGCCTCGACCGTCTCATGGTTGCCGCCTCCACCGCCGCCGCCCATCACGTCTTTCGCCGGCGAAGCGGGGATAAACGGCGACACGTCGACGGGCACGACCTGCGCCCTTTTGACTTCCCGTTCGTGCCACTGCGCCAGGGTGAAGAGCAGGATGAGCCCAATGATGACCGCATGCGTGACAAAGGAAACCGCGCTCGATGCGGGGTTCCGCTTCACCGCCATCGGGTCTTTCACCGCGATGGGCGTCGAACTCAGCTTCAGCGGGGGCAGCTTCTTCGGGAACAGCACGTCGGCGACGCTGGCAAACAGCGTCTTCCAGATCGGCTCCTCGACGATCGAATCCAGGCCAGCAAAGTGCAAAGCCGGCTCCGGAGCTTGCCCACCCCGATTTGTGTCCGGTACCAGGTTTGGAGACGTCAAGACCGAATTCCCCGAGTGTCCTCGCCGGACGTTGCCGTCCGGGTTCTCCTGATTATCACTGACAGGCGCCCTCTCTGTCTCCCCCAGGGC
>JBAVUB010000592.1:0-36935 GCA_049696575.1 Acidobacteriaceae bacterium
CCCAGCCACAGTCGCGTGTGAATTGGTTCAGGAATGGCGCTGCTTAGACCGAAGACACCCCGTTCGCTCATACCATTATGAGGGTCGAAATTCATCCGCAGGGCGGCCGTGCCGCACGCCTGAAATCCACCGACGGGGCAGCATTGGGGTAACCGGCGCTCAGGTGGGCTGGCACCATTCCTGAGTCACTTTCAAGATGCGAAACATCGCGAGCCGTCACAAGCTCTGCTGCACCCGGGAATCGGGTTACTGTGCGGCGGGGGTTGCGGAGGCCGACGACTTGAGCCCGGGCGGCACATATTGCTGCAGACGGTAATGGATGGGGGTGACCTGAAAAGGCATCTTGTCGCGGGCGCTGACCATCTGCACGGAGCCAAAGTGGAGGGAAAAGACCTCGTCGGTCCAGGGGTCGACGCGCAGGTGGCTTCCGAGGGGGAGAGCGGCAATTTGCTCAAGAAGAGAACCTTGGAGATAGAAACTCGCCTCGCAACACAACGGCGGATAAGCTGGAGGACTGTCCGTTCACCGCAGGCGTCCGGCCTTGCTCGCTCACCGTCAAAATGACGCCATGGGCCAAAAGAAAGCCCGGCTGTCTTAGCTTGGCAGCGGGCGAAGAGAAATGCGGTAACTGAGACTGACAATCGCAGGAGAGAGCTTCACTTTTCGCTTGCGACACGGCGGCGTAGCATACATTCCGGTTTGCCGGTGGCACGGCACCCGTCGCCGGGCGCGGCTGGGTATCGACTGCACAGAGATTACCAGGAGAACCGCGAAAGAACTAGCCCGTCGGGTTGGCCCATCCGAACCGCGCGGGAGTTACACCGAGGCCGCCCTGCGGCTGGCCGAGATCGTTCGCGTCCCGCAAATAAACCGGTCATACGTCCATAATCGCGCTAGCGGAGGCTGCTTTCCACGCTGCTTGCCTGCGTGCTAATTCGCAGGGGATTCAATGAGTTTCAGGGTGACGTTGCGCCGTGCGCGAATAAGAACCTGACCGCCGAGGATGATGAAGGGCTTGCCGTCGACCAGCAAAGCATAGCGGCTGCCCCGCTCGACGAGCCGCGGTGGTTCGGCGGCGAAGGCACGGAAGAAGGCCACTGTGAGGAAAACGGAGAGAAGCGGGGTGGGAGAAGCAAAAGAGAAGTCAGGGCGCGGAAACGCACATAGTTCACCTAAGCACGCGATGTAAATGGTTCAAATCCCTTATGGGATGCCGGCAAATCAATAGCTTCACCCGATTCCGTCCTTCGGCACCCTTTACGATTCCCGCAAGATGGGAACCGAGGGCCGCGGTTCAATGGGTTTGGTGGCGATCTGGACGGTGGCAGACGTCAGGTCGGGGCCGTCCCAGCCGTCCTTTTCCGCCGTGATGTGAATGGCGCCGGGGCGTTTCGTGCTCTGGATGATGACCTGCGCGAGGCCGTTGAAAAGCGAACGTTTGGGTTCTTTATCGCTCTCGAGGCAGTTGGGATTGCCGTTGCCCACGCCGATGAGCTTGCCGGGACCGGCGATGGTGAAGGCGATGTGATTGTCCGCGAGGGGAACCAGGCGGCCTTCCTTGTCGAGGCCTTCAACCTTGAGGATCGCGACATCTTCGCCATCGGCGTTGATCTCAGTGCGGTCGGCGGTGAGGCGGATGGAGACGGTGGGGCCGGTGGTCTCGCGCTTCTCGGTGAGAGCGACTTCGCCGCCTTTGTAGCCGCGCGCCTCGATGACGCCGGGCTCGTACTTCGCCTTCCACTCGACATGGCCCAGGTGCGGAACCTTTTGCCGTCCCAGGCTGGAGCCGTTGACGAACAGCTCGACCTCATCGAGGTTGGAATAAACCCAGACCGGGATCTCGTCGCCTTCGCGCCCGTGCCAGTTCCAGTGAGGGAAGAGATGGAGCGAGGGCTCTTTACCCCACCAGGCGCGGTAGTAGTAGAAGTAGTCCTTCGGAAAGCCGCACATATCCACGATGCCGAACTGGGAGTTGATGGAAGGCCAGCCATAGGGAGTAGGTTCGCCGCGATAGTCGAAGCCTGTCCACGCAAAGCCCCCGGCTTCCCAGTCGCGTGTGCCGTAGAAGGTCCACCACTCTTCCGGTGTTTCGCCCCAGCGGACGACACCGTCATAGGAATTGACCGTGTTGCGCAGTGGGTCGGTGGAGTACTCGCCGCGGGTACTGATGGCGCTGGAGGTTTCCGATCCATAGAGAGCGCGTTTGGAGTGCTCCTTGTGGTAGGGGTCGGGCAGCCTGAGGTTGTAGTTGAAGCCGATGATGTCGAGGGCATCGGAGACGCCCTTTTCGTTGCTTCCGTTGACGGCGGCGGAGACGACGCGGGTGGGGTCGAGCTCGTGGCAGCGCTGGACCATGGTGGCGACGATTTTGGCGCCCTGCTCGGCCATCGGTTCCTGAAGGATGAACTCTTCGTTGCCGACGGACCAGATGACGATGGAGGGTGAATTGCGATAGCGCTTGACCATGACTTCAAGTTGCGAGAGGCCCTCGGGGCTGGAGCTCATCTGGCGGGTTTCGCACATCATCATGACGCCCATGCGGTCGCAGGCTTCGACCCACTCCGGGGCGGGCATGTTGTGGGAGGTGCGCACAGCGTTGCACCCCATGGCCTGAAGAACGCCGATGCGGTAAGCCTGCAGGCGGTCGGGGAGGGCGGCGCCGACGCCGGCGTGATCCTGGTGGTTGCAGGTGCCCTGAATCTTGAGGGATTTGCCGTTGAGGAAGAATCCTTTCTCCGGATCGAAGACAGCGGTACGGATGCCGAAGCTGACGCGTTCAGCATCGCGGGGCTGGCCATCAGACTGGACGGTGACGATGGCGGAGTAGAGATTGGGATGGTCGACCGACCAGAGCGCGGGACTGGAAAGGTTGGCCGTGGCGGTGTACGGGGCCGAATGGTCGACGGGGATGGACTGCTCGGGCGATTCGGCGGTGGCGACGGTAGCGCCCCTGGCATCGAGAATCTTCCAGCTGACTTTGGCGGTAGCGGGTTGCTTACCCTGATTGCGGACCACGGTGGAGAGAGCGAGCGTGGCCGAGTCGCCGTTGACGGTGGCGCGAACGACGCTGTCCCACTTGCCTAAGTGGACGGCATCGGTTTTGGTGAGCCAGACGTGGCGGTAGACGCCAGCGCCTTCGTAGAACCAGCCATCGCCGAAGCTGGCATCGACGCGGAGGACGATATAGTTTTTCGCGCCGTAGGCGATGAAGTCGGTGAGGTCGAAGCGGAAGGGAGCGTAGCCGTTATCGTTGCGGCCGATGAAGCAGCCGTTGACGAAGACGAATACGTCGCGCATGGCGCCGTCGAACTCGACCCAGATGCGGCGGCCGAGGTCGGTGGCGGGGATATCGAATTCGCGGCGGTACCAGCCGATGCTGGTTTCAGGAAAACGGCGGCCAAGGGGCTTGTATCCGTGCGATTTGAGGGCGTTGTCTCCGCCACCGGAGTCGTCGTGGACGAAGGGGAGTTCGACCGCCCAGTCGTGGGGCAGGTTGAGGGTGCGCCAGGTGGAGTCGTCGAAGCTGGCCTTGGCGAAATTGAATTCTCCGGTCTTGCTGAAGTCGCTCTGGCCGTAACCGAAGCCGAGGTCTTTGGAAGGATCGCAGCCGTTGCCGAGGGTGAATTTCCAACCGAAGTCGAAGAGGAACTGCTCGCGCGGGCCCACGGCGGGAATGGCCGCCACGGAGGGTTCAGCGGATTCTGCTGCGAGCAGCGCGGCGGTTCGGGCGAAGGCGGAGCGGGCGGTCAAAGAGGAGGCAGAGAGAACGACTCCGGATAAGAGCAGGTCGCGGCGAGTGATGAAGGGCATAGAGGCCTCGATGAACGGTGAAATCGTTTCAGAGAGTCCGGTCGGAATTGTACTCCCGGATTTGCGTTCCTATTAGCGATGAGCTTCAGCTGCGATCCTCGAAGATCAGGGTTCGATGGTGATCATGACCACGCCGTGTCCGGGAACTTGAGCGGCGTAGCTCCCCTTTTGTCCGGTGAGTTGCTTTCCGCTCCAAAGATCGCGCACGGTTGCCGTGAGGCTGTCTGGGTAGCCGATGTCGGTCCACGCGGCTTCAATAGCAGCGGGGGTGGTGGAGCGATTGAGCAGCACAACTGCGCGGCCGCCATCGGCGAGCTGTTTGGACCAGACTTCGAGGTCGCCATCTTTCTTCACGCGATGGCCCTGCCGTCCCAGAGGATCCTGATCGACCGCGATAACGGCGCGGTTGAGGAGAATCTCTCGCGTATCGGCTGACATGTTGCTGACGTCGGTGCCCACCAGCAGCGGCGCCGAAAAGAGAGCCCACATGCTGAAATGGGCGCGATATTCCTCGGTGGTCATGCCGCCATTGCCGACTTCGAGCATGTCGGGATCGTTCCAGTGACCGGGTCCGGAGTAGCTCTCGATGCCATTCATCTGATCGATGATTTGCACGAAGCCATTGCCGCCCCAGGGTTTTTTGCAATCCCAGCAGTCCTGAATATCGCCGGTGGAGCGCCACAGATTGCCCACCGGTCCGGCCCACAACCAGGGTTTAGAGGAGCCCCACTCGCAGATGCTGAAGACGATGGGGCGGCCGGCGTCGGCGAGTGCGTTGCGAAAGAGGGTGTAGGACGACTCGCTGTTCTGGCCGGGGAGAGTATGGCACCAATCCTCCTTCACATAGTCGACGCCCCACGCGGCATATTGCTTCGCGTCCTGGTATTCATGGCCCATGGTTCCGGGCCGGCCTTCGCAGGTATTGGTGCCGGCGTCGGTATAGAGACCGAATCTGAGGCCTTTGCCGTGGATGTAGTCGGCGAGCGCTTTAATTCCGGAGGGGAATCTGGAGGGGTCGGCGACGATGTTGCCCTGGGCATCGCGGCTGATCTGCCAGCAGTCGTCGAGCACCACGAACTGGTATCCGGCGTCCTTCATGCCATTGGTGGCGAGGGCGTCGGCGGTGGAGCGAACGACCGCCTCGTTCAATCCTTTGCAGGCGTACTTGTTCCAGCTGTTCCAGCCCATAGGCGGCGTTTTGGCAAGGCCGTTGTCCAGCGTGTACCCGGCTGCCGGAATGCCAATGGCGGCGATGATGACCACGGCGCGAAAGAAGGTGCCCCTGCTCATAGTTCTCCTCGTTCTCCGATTTCGATCGCGCGGAGAGCTGCAGCCGCAGCGCTCTGAAATCGTTTACATCGAAGTCCGTTCGCAATTGTAATCCCAGGACGCGGCGGCCGTAATTTTCTGTTGCAGTCCGTTGTGGAAGACGGGGATCCAGCATGCCGGTGGGCCAGAGATGGTGACCCTCGTCACGGAGAGGCAGGAGAATCTGCGCCTATAATCTTGGCCGAAGTTTAAGGGTCTCAGATCTTCCTCGAGTACGAGGAGAGGATCGTGCATGGGCATCAGCGCGGACCAGAACGCGTGGCGTGGCGAGAGCATTGGGAATTCGGATGCCCTGCTGGACCCTTCCCGGCGCGCTTTTCTGCGCGGGGCGGGCTTGCTGATGGCGGAGACGATCCTTCGCGAGGCGGGAGCCGCTGGAGAGCCGGGGACGCTCGCGGCATCCGGTGACAAGACGATCCTCGTGGTGGTTGGCGGCGTGCGCCGGGCAGAGACATTCTCACGCGACGGTCTTGCGAACATCCCGCATCTGGGCGGCGATCTGTTTGCGCAGTGTCTGTTTTATCCGCACACGCGGAACGAGGGCGTAACCGCGCATTTCAATGCGATCTCGAGCATTCTTACCGGGAACTGGCAGCGGGTGGACGACTGGGGCAAGCTGGCTCCGACCACGCCCACGCTCTTTGAGCAGTTTCGCCGGGAGCGGAAGGCAGACCGCAGCGACACCTGGGTTGTGGCCAGCAATAAGGCGCTGACGAGTCTAATCGGGGCGAGTTCGGCGGCGGGATACGGGCCGGAGTACGGCGCGAATGTTGTTTTTCCGAAGCAACTCATGCTGACGGCCGTGGTGGATGCGATACGCAGCGGGCGCACAGCGGTGATGGCGGATCGCGCCAAGGTGGAAGCGGAACTGGAGAGCGTAATTGCGGGAGCCAACTATGAAGGGCTGGGCTGGACCGTCTTCGATGCCGCCCAGTCTCTGGATCCGCGCGCGAAGGCGACCATCGAGACAGCGATCGCGAGCTTTGTGCGCAGCGGCGGGCCGACCAGTGGTGATGAGCTCACGTTTTTCATGACGCGGGAGATCATGTGCAAATTCTCGCCGCGGGTGCTGGTGGTTGCGTTGTCCGACGTTGAAGTTGCGCATTTCGGCTCGTATGCGATGCATCTGGCGGGAGTCAGAACCGCCGACCGGCTGGTATGGCAACTGTGGAATGAGGTGGAAGCGAATCCCGATTACAGGGGCAGAACTACGATGCTGATCCTTCCGGAGTTTGGGCGGGATCCCGATGGTTCGTCGACGAATGGGTTTTTCAATCACCGGGCTAATGACGACTCGACGCGCGATACATGGATGATGGCGCTGGGTGCGGCCGTGGAGAAACCCGACGTAGTGGAACGACCGATTCGCCACGTGGACGTTTGCCCGACGCTGGCGAGCCTGCTGGGATGCAAGCCGATGGAGACCCAGGGGAGACGACTCGATGAATTTCGGGTGTAGCTGACGGGACCGCGTCCGGAGACGTTTTGATGGATGAAGCCATGACGGGAGAGAACGCATATCCCACGGAACTCGAGAGGGTGCTGCAACAAGGGGTGCTGACGCGGCTCCCGCTGACGTTTCTTCCGTTCGTCAACCAGCAGCTTCATCAGTGGGAGTATCTGTTTCCGAACGAACGCAACGCGGTGGAGCGGCTGCTGGTGTACGTAGCCAGCCTCAGCGATGAGGATTCCGCTGCGCTGTTTCGGGATGTGTTCGCGGTGCAGGAGAAGATTGGTGTCCGACACTGGCACTTTTCCACCAACGAACAGACGATCGAGAACTCCTCGGAGCTGGCGCGGTCGCCGTACTTTCAGGAGTGGAGACAGGCGGTGCAGGCGGTATTCGACGCGGCCGACCGCCATGCCCGGGAGATGCACGGAACGCCTGCGGCATCGCGGCACCGGCTCGTGTTGCTGGAATTTCCGAGGACACTACCATTCGACCCGGCAACGGTATGGGCTCGCTGGCAGGGCGCCGGCAAAGTGGTGCCTATGGATCGGAACTCGGTCGGGTCGGGAGCCGGGACTCTGGCAACGCTGCTCCTGGGTACGCCGCCAGGGTCCGCGGGTGCGTTTGGGGGGCTTTTGAGGGCAGCGCGCGGCCAGCCCGCTGTGCATGCAGATGCGTGGGTAATCGATGCGGGCCGAGAGCTGATCGATCCTCTCGTATCGCCGGAGAGCGCGGGTGGTTCCACTCTTCTGTTGAGCTGTGGCCGATTGGAATCCTTTCGGCAGAGCTTCTCGCATGAGATGAATACCATGCGCAAAGACCTGACCGATGCCGATGCGGTGTTCGATCGGTTGCGCAAGGTGGATGTATCGGCCTGGTGTCCCCCCGAGGTTGCGGGGGACGCGGCGCTGCGTGAATTTGTGCGCTCGGTTTATCTGTCAGGAAACGGGGCGGTAATTTTCGGCAATTCGTTTGTGGAGTGGGCGGCTTCGGAGGCGTTCCGCCGGGCGCGGCCAACGCTGCTGGCGGCGCGGTTCGGCGTGCGGAGCAAGCCGAAACCTTTTACCGGAGTTGCCGTGTTCGAGAACCAGGATCAGGTGAATCCGCTTCCGGCCGTCGACGATTGCGAAGGCAGTGCGCTGGATGCGCAGATCCTGGCTCTTTATATATGGAGGGCCGCGGGCCGCTACGCCGAGTACCAGAACTCAACGGTTTGCGTGTGCATCGCCGAGAGCCTGGCACAGGCGTATGTGATCGCTCCGTCCGACTTTCGTCTTGCAGCGGAGCCCGAACCAATTGCACCGGACCGGCTCGGGAGCAAGCTCCTCGAGTGGTTTGCGCAGGCGTAGTTCCGGGCGTGGGAGACGCGCACACCAGAGCGGTCCGGGCCGCGCAGAGGCGTCACCCCTGGTCGTACAATGGACGTTGTCGCGTGTTCGTGAAGCGTGCCGGAGGGTACACGGTCGAACAGCCATGACGAGGGAGCGAATGGACGCAACCGCGCGTCCGCCTGAGGGGATCGGTTCACATTCAACGCCTGTCGAGGAAGGGCGAGCGAGTTGTCGCCTTCTTCGATTGGTGGCGATCACCTTGGTTATTCCGATGCTGTGGGTTGCGGCAGGTGCGCGGGGACAGGAGTCAGCGACAATCCACGGTACGGTGCGCGACGTGGCTGGCGCTCCGGTTGGTGACGCACGGGTGAGGCTGGATCATGGCGGCACGCCGGCCGCCGAAACCAGAACAAGCGCCGATGGAGACTTCACATTCTCCGGAGTGGCGCCTGGGTCTTACACGGTGATCGCGGAAAAGTCCGGTTGGCTGGCCGCGCAAACGAGCATCAGTGCTGATGGCTTGCAAAGCCAGCGCGTGGATTTGAGGATGCACATGGCCAGCGTTGAATCATCCTCTTCGACCCCGAGCGGGATGGAGTTTGCCGACGAGCCAAATTTCACGATCGCTGCGGTGACGGACTGGACGGCGGCCGGCGGCCATGGCTCGGACACGGTGCTGCGAGCAAGCGAGGCGCTCAATCGAGAAGCGATCAGCCTGAAGCCAGAGGCGAAGGCTCAGCCCCCCGGGCCCGCGACGGAAGCGAGTGAGGAGAAAGCGCTGCAAGCCTCGCTGGCGAAGGCTCCCGAGCAGTTTGCAACGAACTACGCTCTGGGTGCGTTCTATCTGGCAGCCGCGAGGAATAGCGATGCTGTTCCACCGCTGGAGGCTTCATATCGTATCCGTCCGGATGATTTTGCGAATGAGCTCGACCTTGCGGAAGCTTTGCAGGGCGCAGGGGACATCGCCGGTGCACGCAAGCACGTGGGTAACCTGATGGCACGCGGCGAAAATGCCGACGTGGATCGGCTTGCCGGCGAACTGGACGAGAAACTCGGCGACTCACTGACGGCCGTAAAGGAGCTGGAGCGCGCAGTGCACCAGGATCCCAGCGAACGGAATTATTTCGAATGGGGCTCCGAACTTCTGCTCCATCGCGCCGTGTTACAGGCGAAAGAGGTGTTCGCGGCGGGGGTGAAGGCGCATCCGGAGTCGGAACGCATGCTAACTGCGCTGGGGGCGGCGCTGTTTGCGGGCGCGCTATACGACGAAGCCGCTCAGCGTCTCTGCGCGGCCTCGGACCTTAATTTCGACGATGTGGATCCATACCTGTTCATGGGCCGAATCGTAGTCGCAGTGTCGAGCCCGATGCCGTGCGTCCTCCCCCGGCTGAAGCGATTCTCGGAAAGGCAACCGGAGAATCCGCTGGCCAGTTATTACTATGCGATGGCGATCTGGAAGCAAAACGGTCAGCCGGTAGATAAGTCCTCGGTGGCGCCGGTTGAGGCTCTGCTGCACCGAGCGGTCATTCTGGATAACAAATGCGCTGTGGCATGGCTTCAACTGGGCGTTCTCAGTTATTCGCGCAGAGATTATCAGGATGCTGTCGATTTCTTTCGGCGCGCGACTTCAGCCGACCCACAATTCGGTGAGGCTCATTATCGGCTGGGTATGGCCTATGATCGTATGGGCGAACGCGACCAAGCGAAGGCGGAACTGGATCTGCACGAGAAGATCGAACGAGAGCAAAAGGAAAAAGTGGAACGGCAGCGGCGCACCATCAAACAGTTTCGAGTGTTGGATGCCGGCGAACCCTCCTCACCGTAGAACCACGATTTTCTCTCGCGCGACTCAGGCACGACGTGGCTTCATCGAATCTACGATGCCGGCGCCTTCGCGAATGGTGAGGATCTGATTGGCGGCAATCCGGGTGAAGCGCTCGATCTTCTGAGTGGTCGGCCACTTCACCTCGATCGCGTCCACGATTTCCGCGGTCCCCAGGCCGAAATGCAGGCGCAGGTCATTCTGTGACATCACGCTGGTCCCGCTGCTCACTTCGTCCATCTGGATATGCTTGCCGTTGATCACGCGGGCACGCGCGCCAATCGCCGTCCGGTTGCATTGGGTGCCGATCAGCCTGAGTTTGATCCAGTTCTGTTTGTTGCCGCCTATATTGTGCAGAAGAGAAGGAAGATCGTTCATGTTCAGGATGAGGACATCTATGCCGCCGTCGTTGTCGTAATCACCGAACGCGGCGCCGCGGCTTGAGAATTTCTCGGTAATACCAGGACCCATCTCCGCGGAGACATCTCTGAATTTCCCGTTTCCAAGATTTTTGTAAACGAGACGCGGATTCCTGAACGATTCGCCGAAGTTGTACCTGTCGACTTCGGGATAGACGTGACCATTGACCTGCACAATGTCGGGCCAGCCGTTGTTGTCGTAGTCGATAAAGCCACAGCCCCAGGCTACATATTTATTGTTAATGCCGATACCGGAGTTGAAGGATAACTCGGTAAAAGTTCCGTCTCCGTTGTTATGGTAGAGGTCGGACGTATCGTCGGCGAAGTTCGTCTTGAAAATATCGAACCAGCCGTCGCAATCGTAATCGGCCACACCCAGACCCATACCAGCCTGTTCGTGGCCGTCGGAGTTATAGGCACATCCGGCCATCACCCCAACTTCACTGAAGGTGCCGTTATGGTTGTTCTGCAGGAACATAGCGGGCTCGGAGTCAACGGCAATATAGATGTCAGGCCATCCATCGTTATCGAAATCATAAGACACTGACGTGATGGAGTAACGCGGGCCCGGTTTCAAAATGCCAGCCTTCTCCGATACGTCGGTAAAGGTTCCGTCGCCATTGTTGTGGTACAGGATGTTAGTATCGCCAGGCAGGCCACGCGGACCGCACATGGTTGGCATACCCTTCCACTGGCAGAAGGCGGCCTCATCGCGGGAAGGCGGATGATCGGGATCGAGCGCGACGAAGTTACAGACGAAAAGGTCGAGATGTCCATCCCGATCGTAATCGAGAAACGAGCAGCCCGTGCCCCAGCGGCCTCTCTCCTGGTACAAGCCGGCTTTCTTTGTGACGTCGGTAAAAGTGCCGTCGCCGTTGTTATGGAAGAGAATGTTACGGCCCCAAAAAGTGCAGAACAGGTCGTCCCAGCCATCGTTGTCGTAGTCGCCGACGCACACACCGGTTTGCCAGCCGCTGCGGCCGAGGCCGGACTTCGCCGTGACGTCGGTGAACGTGCCGTCGCGGTTATTTTTGTATAAGTGCGTGGTGGGGGCTTCTCCTGGCGGCCAACGTTCATTGAGCCGGCTGCCATTCGTCAGATAGATGTCAAGCCAGCCATCGTGGTCGTAGTCGAAGAAAGCTATGCCGCTCCCCTTGGTCTCGACAATGATGCGTTTGGTATCAACCCCACCCCAGACGTTGGGGATGGTCAGGCCTGCTTGCTGGCCCACGTCGATATAGTGGACCGGGGAGGTCGGGGGAGGAGTGGTCTCGGCCCGAACCACGCCGGAGTTTCGCCATCGCCAGAGCGGAGTGGTAAGAACTTCGAGCAGCGTGCTGCCCAGCACGAACATGGATGAGCCCAGAAATCGTCGCCGCGGTGTGATCATCGGAAGGAAGCGGTACGCCTTTCTATCATCGTGAAGTCTATGAGCTAAAGCAGGTGCCCTGCAGGTTATTTCAATTGCACTTTCGGGAAGGGATGCGGCACGATGCCTGTTCCCTCCTTCACGGCGATTATTGTATCGACTGGCACGTCGGTAATTTTGTCGGTTTGACCGCTGGGCCACTGAATGACCAGCGAATCGATCTTCGTGTGCCTGCCGAGCCCGAAGTGAATGCGCGGATCGCTGGCGGACATGTAGCTGCCGCCCCCTTTGGCCTGGTCCACGCGGACCAGATCGCTTGCGGTCAGCTTCAGAGTCGAGCCGATTCCGTCGCGATTGGACTTTGTCCCGATCAGGAGTATTTCCAGCCAGTGGTTGCCGGTGCCGCCTTCGTTGCGCATCAGTTCGGGGTAGTCTCCGCGACAGTTGACCACGAAACCGACGTTGCCGTCATTGAGAAAGTCGGCGGTCGCCAGTCCGCGACCGACCATCGGTCGATTGAAGTCCGGTCCCAACTCATCCGAAGCCTTCTCGAAGTGGCCGCGTCCCAGGTTATGCCACATCAGCAGTGGCTCCTTATAAGTGACCATGCTGTGGTACAGGTTGACGTTGGTGACCATGGCTCCGTTGGCCTGGACAATATCCGGCCAGCTATCGTTGTCGTAGTCGATGAATTTCGCGGACACGCCGCTGAGAAACATAGCCTTGTTGCCGATTCCGGAATTGTAAGTAGCGTCGGTAAACGTGCCGTCTCCGTTGTTGTGATAAAGGCGATTCAGCTCAAAGTCGAGGTGGGTGATGTAGGCGTCGAGCAGGCCATCGGCGTCTACGTCGGCGGCGTCGATGCCCATTCCGGCTTCGTAGCGCCCGTCTTCGCTGGCGGCGAGGCCGGAAATCAGCGAGATATCGGTAAATGTTCCGTTGCCGTTGTTCTGGAAGAGAAAATTAGGCCAGGTGTCGTTGGCGATGGCAATGTCAGGCCAGCCGTGACCGAAGAAGTCGGCGGTCACCACGCCCATCCCCTTGGCCTCCGGAATACCTATGCCGGATTTCTGGCTGACGTCGGTGAAGGTTCCATCGTGATTGCTGTGGTAAAGCCTGATGTGCTGGCCGTGATAGTCGTTGGGATTGCAGTAAGAACGATATCCCGGGGCTTTCTCTCCGCACCATAGGTTGTTCCTGGGAGTCCAATCCAGGTAATTGAGCACGACCAGGTCGAGCCAACCATCCTTATCGAAGTCTACCCAGGCGGCGCTGGTAGACCACTGGCCTTCGTCGGCCACGCCGGCCTTTGCGGTCACGTCAGTAAAGGTGCCGTCGCCGTTGTTGTGATAGAGAATGGCGCGGCCGTAGCCGGTGACGTACAGATCGGGGTAGCCGTCGTTGTCGTAGTCGCCGACTGCCACACCCTGCCCATAGTGGCCCTCGCCTCCTACGCCGGTCTTTGCAGTCACGTCGGTAAAGGTGCCGTCGCCGTTGTTGTGGTAGAGAGCCGAGCGCAGAGGATGGTCGGGTTTATAGGCGTCGGTTGCACCGGTCTGGACCAGATACAGATCCATCAACCCATCCTGGTCGTAATCGAGCCACCCCGCACCCGTGCCCATGGTTTCCAGGTAGTATTTTTCGTCGGTCTCTGTGGAGTCCTGCATGAACGTGATTCCCGCGGCCTTACGAATGTCGGTGAAGCGGACCGTCGATGGCTGCGGCTTCGAGGCCTGCTGGGCGCCGGTGGCTTTGATCAACAGAACGCAGGCGCCAGCGCCGATGAAGAGGATCGCGGCGTTGCGGAGCGGACGAATCATAGGGTTCGATCCGCGAGTTGCAGCGCCAGCTGAAGAAACTGCGCGCGACGTTGTGGATCCATCGCCTCGGGTGTAGCGCTTGCGGAGTTCGCGGCGGTATCGAGCACGCGCTCAATCTGATCGGTCGGGAGGCTGGCGCTGGCGCTGCTGCTTCGGAAGCGGTCGAACACCTCTCTCGCTTTGGCGATTTCTCCATTCTGGAAGTAGAAGACGCCCAGCGCGGAATAGCCGCCGGGCCACTCCGGCAACAGATCGACGGCTCGCTCCAGTTCGCCGGCGGCCTCGCTGTTGCGCCCCTGCACGGCGGAGACGATACCCAGCCCCCAGAAGAGTTTGCCCGAACCGGGAACGCGCGCGCGACCGCGGTCAAGAGTGTGGCGCGCGCCATCCACGTCACCGCCGCGGAGCTGAAGCAATGCCAGGGAGAGATAATTCTGATCGTTGTCGAGGTTGCGGGCGATGGCGTCGTTGTACATCGCGGAGGCGCGCGCAACGTCGCCCACGTGCGCATATATGTCGGCCAACAGGGAAAGACAGGCTTCCTCCTTCCTGCCATCGGGAGAGATCTGCATCGCCGCATCGAGAGCTTCAGGGTAGCGACGCGCGCGGAAATAAGTGTCGGCCAGGTCGAAGCGAACTTCATCCACGTTCACGTTAGCCTGAAGGGCGGCCTGCAGATGCTCGATGGCGCCGTCGAACAAGCGATAGCGGGCCATCAGCACCCCCACTCCGGAGAGCATGCGATAGTCGCCTGCGCTGGCTTGGTCGAGTTGTGCGATTACATCTTTGGCGCGGTCGACCTGGCCGGCTTTCAGGTAAGTCTCGGCGAGGAAGTAGAGGTTCTCCGGCTGGTCGGGACGCTGTTTGGCTTCTGCGGCCACCTGCTGCACATCGAGTTGCTCGCGGGCCTGCGGCGGCAGCTTGGAGCGATTGTCGAGGTAATCGAAGAGGTGCTGATAGGGCATCGGGCCGCTCCCCGACTGCTGCGACAACGTTTTGAAAGCGGCGAGGTCATGATTCGCAGCGTCGGTTTCGTGCAGGCTTCGCTCCGCCATCGCCAGCTTGTAATAACCGGGCGCAGGATCGCGGCTGAGACGAACGAAGCGACGCAGCAATGCCTCCGCCTCCTGCGGTTTTTTTTCCGCGATTCTCAGGTTAGCCAGCTCCAGCATTGGGTCGGCGAAATCAGGAGAGTACGCGAGGGCCTGTTCGAAGAACTTCGCCGCCGCGGCGTTATCGCCCTGCCGCTCGGCGATGAATCCCAGGTTGTACAGGCAGAGGCTGCTTTTGGGGTCCTGCTCGAGCCCATGCTCGAATTGCCGTTTGGCTTCATCGAAGCGGCCGAGGTTTCGGTAAGACATACCAAGAAACGCATACGAGCGCGGCGAATGTTCGATCTGAACCAGCTGGTTGAACAGCTCGATCGCCTTGTCGGTTTTGCCGGCCATGAAGTAGCTTTCACCAAGAGCGGCCACCAGCGCGGGCCGTTTTTGGTCGATCTCGAGGCCGGCTTCGAGCACCGGAATTGCATCCTCGAAGAAATTCTGTGACATGCTGATCTGCGCCATCAGGAAAAGGATGTCGACATTCTCGGGGGCGAGCTTGCGGGCCCGCACCAGTAAATCGAGTGCATCGAGGGGACGAGACTGGTTGGCCAGAACCTGGGCCATCAGATAAAGTGCATCCGGCGAATCCGGCCGGATGTGCAAAGCCCGTGTCAGTACCGTCTCGGCTTTAGCGGAATCTCCGCTGCGAAGAAGATCCTGTCCGAGGTTGTAGAGAATCTCGAAGGTGCCGGGCTGGAGCGCGTCGGCTTTTTCCAACTCCAGCTGCGCGGCCTTGTACTGCTTCTCTGTTCCGAGGAGAACGCCGAGGGAGAAATGCACCTGCACGTCGCCCTTTTCCGCGGTGGACAGCTGGTTGGCGGCCTCGAGGGCCATGGCCGGCTGCTTGTTATCGAGGTACGCGCGGACTAGCTGCAGGCGAGTCGCCTTGTCCGGTGGCTCCACTTTCCGGAAGTGTACGATCGCACTGGCGGGGTCGCCTTTGATCATCAGCAGAACGCCGAGGTTGTAGTGGGCGTCGCGATCGGCCGGATCCCGCCGCAGCACGGTGCGGAATTCCGTCTCGGCCGGCTCCAGTTGTTTCTCCATCAGATACACCTTGCCGAGATTGCTTCTGGTTTTTGCCGAGGCTGGGTCAATTTCGAGGGCTTTCCGAAACGCGCTTACGGCGTCGGCGTAATTCTGCTGCTGACCAAAGATCATGCCCAGCAGGTTATAGGCCTCGATGCTTTTGGGATCGCGCTGGAGGATTTCCAACACGAGGCTTTTGGCTTCATCGAGCCGATTCTGCTGCAGGAGGCTCTGCACTTGCTGGAAGTCCGGGTTGGCTTGTGCGTGAAGCGGTTGTTCTAATACCGACATTGAAAAGGCCGTGCACAGGACAAGTAGCAGCGCGACCAACGGCGATCGTGGGGCGCTGGCCGCAGCCGTTCGGGCTCGGCAGCATCTTTTGCGCAGGTCGGCAATCGCAGCTGCCATCATTGCAGTTGCTCCAGGGACTTTTTGGCGTTCACGTTTTCAGGTTGCACGGCGAGTAACTGGCTTAGCACCTGGCGGGCGCGCTCCCGATCGTTCTCAAGCGCATAGAGACGGGCAAGATTGAGATACGACTGATCGAACCCTGGGGCGACGCGAATGCCGGTCCTGAATTGATCCTCTGCGTGCTGGTAGTCCCCCTGGCGCACAAAGATGATTCCGAGGTTATTTAAGGCTTCGGGATACTCCGGCCGTAAGTCGAGAGCCCGTTCAAGGTAAGTCGCCGCATGCTCCAGCTGATCCAGTTGCGCATACAGCATGCCCAGGCTGTAGTTGATCTCGGCGTCGTCCGGCAGCAGGTCCTGCGCGCGTGCCAGGCAATCGTGTGCCTGATCGTAAAGCTTTTGCCGGCGATAGACGTTCCCGAGATTCAGGAGCGCAATGGCGTAATCCGGCCGGTACGCGAGCGACTGCTGAAAATTCCGGACTGCCTCGTCCGGTTGTCCCTGTTCGGCGGCAACCATGCCAAGATTGTTCCACGCCTCGGGGTAATTGGGACGGAGCTGTACCGTCCTCGTGAGATAACCGTTCGCATGGGCGAAGTCATGGCGACGCAGGCTGAGGGTGCCGAGGTTGTACAGCGCGTCGGCATCATCAGGCTTGTCGGTAAGGACCTGGAGGAACGAGGCTTCGGCCTGGTCGAGATAGCCATGCTGAAACATAGCGACGCCGTAAGTGAAATCGTTGCGCGCCAGGCGGTCCTGAACGAGGATGCCGTTGAAGGGGAGCGCGAACCGTATGCGCTCGGTTGGGTTTGCCGGAATCGAGCGAGCATCCCTCAGCACAGAGGCCGGATCGAAGCCACCCTGGTACACCTTCACGATCATGCCTTCGCCGTTGAGCAGCAGGGCGGACGGAATGGGCAGGTCTCTGCGGCGATCGAAAAGATAGCGGTAGATCAGGTTGTAGACGCCGGCGGTCTCCTCGGTGGCAAACAACACGGGAAAGGGGAAGCGCTTCTGGCGGGCGAACGTTTGCGCTCGGTCCAGATTGGCCGGATCGTTGACGTTCAGGGCAAGGCATGGGACGGCGGAGCCGGTGCGCACAGCCGAGTTCAGGGCTCGGAGCGCATCGAGACTGGCGGGTGCCGCGGTAGACCAGAAACTGATCAGAACCGGGCGTCCGCGCCAGGAGCGCAGATCGCGCACGGCTCCATCCAGATCGGGAAGAGCGAACTCGGGTGCTTTGAGCGGCTCAATGAGCCACGTTTGCACGCTGGAGGCCAGGGATTCGCTCTTGCCGGCGGGGCTGGCAACGAGGTATTCCGAGGGCGTCGCCTGAAACGGTGTGGCCTTGAACGAAGCCGAGCCTTCTTCGATGGCAATGCGATGGACGGCGGGAAGATCCTGAAACGTCTGCTCGAGGCCGCTGGGCCAGCGAACCACGGCGCGCGTGACTTTGCTCGCGTCCCCGATTCCGAAGAACACTTCCTTCGCATGCTGGGCGAGGAATCCCGACCCGGCCTGAAGATATTTGGTCTGCGTGAGTCCCGGAGTCTCTATTGTGATCGCCGTTCCGATCGCATCGCGATTGCTTTTGTGACCGCGCAGTTGAAAGCTTATCGAGGCTCCGATGGCCTGCATAGAGTTATGGAGGACGCGGATCTGCGGCGCATTGCGGTTTTTCAGAATCACTTCGAGGCGCCCGTCGTGGTCGATATCGGCCAGGGCAAATGAACGGCTGTCTTCGAGAGAATCGAGCCCCACCGGCCCCGATGCTTCGGCGAAGGCGCCGTTTCCCAAATTGAGGAAGAACACGTTTCTGGCGAACCCATGCCAGGTGTGATCGGAGCGGATCAGCTCATTAATCGCATTCCAGCCGTGTTCGTAGCGAACCGATGGAGTCGCGTCCTCAGGCGACCGGGCTACGATCTGGCGCCAGAAAAAGCTGGCCAGATCCTCGCGATCCGGCTCCGAGATGTAGCCATTGGCGACATAAAGATCGGAGAAACCATCGTGGTCGAAGTCAAAGAAATCCGCCCCCCACGACCAACGGCCCATTTCGACGCCGGCCTGCTGCCCGACGTTTTCAAATCTGCCGGTGCCCTGGTTGCGATAGAGAGCATTGCCCCGCGCGTGACGCCGGTAGAGTTCGCGAATGCTGGCGGGCGCGTTCTCGTGGAATTGCTGCTGCGAAGAGACTCTTTGTCCCGCAGCCTCCCACATGCTCGGCACGTAAATGTCCTGATGGCCATCGTTGTCGTAGTCGCACCAACAGCAACTCATACCCGCGCCTACGCCTTCGACGTTGGCCTCGTGGGAGACGACGGCGAAGGTTCCATTGCCGTTGTTACGGTAGAGCTGCGAGCTGCCGAAGTCATTGGCAACGAACAGATCGGGGAGACCATAGGGGCCGGAATTTCCCCAGGCGCAGGAGAAACTGTAGCGGTTGTTGTCGGCGTTCATTCCCGTGGCTTCGGTGGTTTCGACGAACTGGTGTGCGCCTTCGTTGTGGAAGAGGCAATTGGGAGGACCGTTGCGAGCGTCGTAGTAGGGAATGGGGTAGTTGTACTGGTCGAGTCCCAGATAGTACATGTAAAGGCAAAAATACACGTCGAGGCGGCCATCGCCATCGTAGTCTGACACCGCCGCGTGGGTGAAGGTTCCCTGCGGGGGACGGGCGAAGCGGAACGCATCTTTCTGCAGCGAAAAAGTGCCGTTCCCCTGGTTGACGAAAAGCAGAGGGCCGGTTCCGCAGACCACGAGCAAATCCTGCAGGCCGCGATTTTCGAAATCGGCAAACAGCGCGCAGGAGGTGTTGTCGAGCACGCCCACGCTGGCCTTTTCGGTGACGTCCTCGAAGGTGCCGTCGCCACGGTTGCGGTAGAGGCGATTGGGCAGGCCCGATGGCTGACAGAGATAGATGTCGTCGAAGCCATCGTTGTCGAAATCGCCGGTTGCCACGCCGTTGTTGGAATAAACATCGACTCCCACTGCGCCATCGAGCACCGTTCGCCAATGATCGGCTCCGTGCAGCAGCTGCTCGTGATAGGAGGCGGTCGCGCCCAGGGCGAATCCGGTGACGTCGGTGAAAACCGGTGCGGCGGAGATGCAACAGGTTTCCTGGTTGGCTATCCAGTTCTTTGCCAGCCAGCCGTTGGAAACGTCACGGAGCCATTCCACCCGCCATGAGCCGACTCTCTCCTCGCGGTGGCGATCTGGGCCAGCCAGGACCAGGTCATAGCGCAAACGGGTGCGTACAGTCAGTGGCGCGGAGGCGATTTCTTCGATGGCGAAGATCTCGAACTCGGCGGTCTCGATGTGTGCTGCGTCTTTGAGCCATGCCTGCAGGGAGCGGACAAACGCGTCGCGTCCTGCGACGGAAGCGGAACCGAAGTCGCGCCGAACGGCGTCAATGCCGAAACGCGACCGCAGGCAAGTTTCCGTGAAGTTGGCAAAATGGAAGCCGGTGATTTGAGGATCCAGAAAAGATGTGATAGCAGGAATGTCTGACGGGGACTTGCGCAGCGCAGCGCTCCACCGCTTCAGAATCGTTTCGATCTCATGAGCGTATTTCTCGCAGAGGTAGTCGTCTGAACCGGGCGGCACCAATGCCAGAACGTCAGTGAGCGGCGAGTTGGCGGGGTAGTGCGGGGTGAAGCGGTAGTCGGAGAAAGAAAAATCACCAGGGAACGCGAGAGCGTCTTCCCAGGGATGGAGGAGGCCCGCGCCCAGGAAGGGAGCCGGGCGAAGAAGTGTACCTGAAAACGCCAGACCCTTCAGGACCGCTCGACGGGAGATCAAGGGCCTACTGTCTTTGTATCTACCACGAGCCATCATGGTGAAAACCGGAAGCCGGCGGACGAGGGCATCATAGCACCGGGGAAAACGCGGAGAACAAACCCTCAACCTCAGGCTTTGTTTCTCCCCTCGACGCTAAAGATCAACGGGCGTGCCCGGCCGAACCTGTGGAAAACGGAGTTGGTCACCGCCCTGCGTGCCGCCGGAATACGGATGTTGCGTTATGCTCTCAACCGGTGCGCAGCCTTTGGTTTCGGGGTTTGGCTCCGCGGAATTCGCGCAGATCGACCTGACGGTCGAAAAAAACCTACAACTTTGGGTTGACAAAAGGGCGGTCGAGGAACTAGCTTGTTGCCGCGTAACCGTTTACTTAATTTTGCGACGTAAACGTAAACGATTACATTTTAGACCCGAAAATCGGCGCTGTCAGGCTGGCGGCTTCCAGCCGATCCCCGGCAGGGGAAGAAGAAATTAACGATAACGGGGCCTGAAGAATGGAGGGATTTTCATGGGCTGTGACCGCAAGCTATTCAGCAGATTTGGGATCGTCTCCGCTGTCTTCATTACTCTCAGTCTGGTCTTCGTCCCCGCTCGGTCAGCGCGTGCGCAGGTGGACGAAGGCTCCATTACCGGCATCGTTCAGGATACGACTGGCGCAGTCATTCCGAATGCTCAGGTGACCCTGCTGAACATCGACCAGGGCATCACCTTGAACACCAAGACGGACAACGCCGGTTCGTACACGTTCTCACCGGTCAGAATCGGGCACTACACGGTTTCGGTAACGGCGCAGGGCTTTTCCAAGACCACGCAGTCGAACGTGACGGTTCAGGTGGCACAGACGCTGCAGGTGAATCTGCAGCTGAAGCCGGGCGCGAGCACGGAAACCGTCTACGTGAACACGGCGCCGCCCCTGATGCAGACCCAGGAAGCTTCAGTCGGCCAGGTCATCGGGACCCAGGAAGTAAACAATCTGCCGCTGAACGGACGCAATTTCACGTTCCTTGCGCAGCTGGGAGCCGGCATGCAGACTCCGCAGGCCGACACCCGCGGCAACGCTGCATCGGGCGCGTTCTCGGCCAACGGTCTCCGTCCCGCGCAGAACAATTACCTGCTGGACGGCATCGACAACAACTCCAATGCGGTCGACTTCCTCAACGGCACCAACTACGTCATTCTGCCGCCGGTGGACGCGATTCAGGAGTTCAAGGTGCAGACGGCGGACTTCAGCGCTGAACTGGGACGCGCAGGCGGCGCGGTGCTGAATGCAACCATCAAGTCCGGCACCAACAGCATTCACGGTGCAGGGTGGGAGTTCTTCCGCAACGACAAGCTGGACGCGGCCGACTATTTTGAGAACAATACCGGCATCAAGAAAGGCGAGCTGCGGCAGAACCAGTTCGGCGCCGACATCGGCGGTCCGATCATGAAGAACAAAATCTTCTACTTCGGCGATTACGAAGGCTTCCGCCGTGTGCAGGGGACGGCCGAGAACGGCGATGTGCCGACTTCACTGGAGCGCAGCAGCGGGTACACGAACCTTTCGCAGATTCTCGGGTTTAATGATGGCACGACCCGAACCGATGCTCTGGGCCGTGCGATTCAGAAGGGCACGATCCTCGATCCTGCGACTACGCGATTCGTTGCCAGTGGAGCCGTGGATCCGGTTTCCGGACGGACCAACAGCAGCGGCAGCGACGCTTATGTGCGCGATCCGTTCAGCACGGTTTGCGGGCCGGGCACGGCGACCTTCACGACGGCAAACTGCAGCGACCTGAACATGCTTCCGTCTGCGCGGATTGATGCGAATGCTGTCAAGGTGCTGAATCTGTACCCGGCGCCCAACTCCGGTACCCAGGTCTATGCCAGCAGCCCCGCGTTGTTCGAGCATCGCAATCAATTCGACATCCGCGGGGATGTGAACCCGAGCCAAACGGACCAGATCTTCGCTCGCTTCAGCTACTCCGACGATCCGATCTATATTCCGGGCATCTTCGGCGGCATCGCTGATGGCGGTTCTTTCTACCAGGGGATTCAGACGGCGAAATCGGCTCAGGCCGTGGCTGGATATACCCACGTCTTTACACCTCTCACCACCAACCAGATACGCGGCGGCTTTGCTCACCTGCACACCACCCGGTACGGACCGGAGGGCGCGGTAAATGGTATTCCCGCGCAGTTCGGCATTCAGGGCATACCCCAGGGACAGGAGAACGGCGGCCTGCCGGGCTTCGGAATCTCGAACCTGGCGACCCTGGGAAGCAATAACTTCCTGCCTTCGGATGAAGTTAGTCAAACCCTGCAGGTGACCGACGACTTCACGAAGATCTACGGCAGCCACAGCTTCAAGATGGGGATCGAGTACCAGAACGTAAAGTTCTCCACCCTGCAGCCCGCGTGGTCGCACGGGCAGTTCGATTACAACGGCACATTTGTCGATATTCCCAACAAGGGCAATACCACCGGCGGAATCGCGCAGGTTTTGCTGCCCCCCACGGCTGCCCCAGCGACGATTGACGGCGCGCCGAATCCGAACGGCTTCAACTATTCGGGTGGGACGGATTTTGTCTACGCCTCGAATATCAACAAGACCTACGACCAGAAGATGTACTTCGCGTCGTATTTCCAGGATGACTGGAAAGTAACTCCCAAGCTGACCATCAACCTTGGGTTGCGCTGGGATAACTTCGGTCCCATTAACGAAACCAATGGCGGACAGGCCAACTTCGTCCCCTACGCGATTCCCGGGAAGAACATTGGAGCGGCAACGTACATCATCCCGGCTACCGGGAAGGATAATCGGACGCTCTCCACCGGACATCCGGCCTACACCAACTATGGAGGGGCCTCTGTTCCTGCAGCGGCTGGGACCTGCCAGGGAGTCGGCTGTTTCGGTCTGCCGGACCTTCTGGCAAAGGACGGAATCACGCTGGATGTAACGAACAAATACGGTCAGGGGTTGATCGAGGTGGTGAGGGCTAACCTTGCCCCACGTGTCGGTGCGGCCCTCGAGATCACGCCCAAGTTTGTGGTGCGCGGTGGCGTCGGGCTCTTCTTCAATTCCTTTGAGAACCAGGGGTATGGGCCGAACATCGGTGAGAACTATCCGTTCGTGTACAACCTGCAATACGGTATCCAGTCCAACCCAGCCGGCCACAGTATTGACTCCCAGGTGGCGCCGGTTAGCTATAACTCCCCCTATGCCGGATGCGCCACATCCGGACCGGGCGGAACCGCCAGCTTGGAATCGGGATTCTCCTGCATCCCGCTGACCCCCAGCGCAGTGAACGCACTGGGACTCGAGCTGGAGGGACTGCAGTTCGATTATCAGACTCCGCATACGTTGGAAAGCAACCTGACGCTCCAGTATGCGATCACCCACTCCTTAACCGCCCAGGCGGCTTACGTGTATACGCATGGCGCTAACCTGCAGGGGCTTCCGGGATGGCAGAACGTCACGCAGATTCTGCCTGCGGGTATCGACACCAAAAACTGCGGTAAGTATGCCGTGTTCCCGGGTGGAAGCTGTGTGCCCTACAAGGACTTCGGCAGTGGCTGGGCCGCAACCTTCGGCCAGAGCAATTACAACGCTCTCCAGACGAAGATCGAGGAGCAGTTCTCCCACAATGCGACCTTCCTGCTTACCTACACCTACGCGAAAGCTCTGTCGGATGCTGGCGACCAGCTCAATGGCGGGTCAACCGGCGGTTGGCGTGCATTCTCTATTCCGGGTCTTGGTCCCCGGTTCGATTACAGCCTGGCGGACTACGATCTTCGTCAGGTCCTGCACTTCAGTGGCGGATATCAGCTGCCCTTCGGAAAAGGCCAGCAGTACATGAACCACGGTGGAATTGGAAATGCCGTGTTGGGTGGCTGGGCGACCAACTGGATTCTCACCCTGCAAGGCGGACAGCCGCTCAACTTCGGTTGTCCGACGGGAACAGCGTCCGGCCCTGGTTGCAACGATCTCCTTGTATCGGGTCAGAGCGCGCAGCTGGGAATCAAGTCGCACGTTATCGACGGCGCGCCGCGGCCGTTCTGGGTGAACAACGCCAAGGCATTCAACCAGCCTTGCCAGTTGTCGGATGCGGGCGGCCCGATTGCTCCGGATCCCTCTTCCGTTGCGGGATGCGTGCCGCTCAACGGAGCGGCTGCTCTTGGTCCGCCGCCCGGCCAGATTCCCGGACCTGGTTTCCACCGGATCGACTTCTCCCTCTTCAAGAATTTCCAGGTCACGGAGCGGATTTCAACTCAGTTCCGCGCCGAGTTCTTCAACATCGTCAATCACCCCAACTTCAATGCTCCGGGTTTCGGAGGCAACGGTGTGGTGGCCATCGGCGGGTCGGGGAACTATACCGATCCTCACTTTGGTGAAGTTGGATCGACGCGCGATGCTCCTTACGATCCGCGACAGATTCAGTTCGCTTTGAAGACGTATTTCTAAACGAAGATGGACCAACACCCCGACCAGGGCGCACAAAAAGCGCGCTGTGCCGGGGTGTTCCTCTCTGCGGTACCATGTTCTGCGGAGCAGCTGGCTAGCCGACGCAGCAACTGTGGAGGAGACGGTGAGCAGGGGTTGGCGTTGTCGCATCGGGTGCTGCGTTCTGTGCCTGATCAAGATCTCCGTCCTGAACGCCGGCGCGCAGGATCCCCAAAAGCAGAAGCTTGATCGGGAATACCAAGCCGCAGTTGCGGACTATGAGGGTGGCCGGTACGCCCAGGCGTCCGATGAGTTGCAACACCTGCTGCCATATGCGCCGAGGAGTTACGAACTGCACGAGCTCCTGGGGATGGTCGATGTTGCACTGGGCGAGAGCGACCAGGCCGTCAAAGAGCTAAAAACCGCCGTCCAGATCAAGCCGGAGCTCGCCGAAGCTCGGGTGAATCTGGGTGTGACGCTGGTTCACGCCCGACAGGCGACCGCGGCTGAGGAGCAGTTTCGGAAGGCGAGCCTGCTGGACGCAGGCAACTACGACGCTCCGCACAATCTCGGCGAGTTGTTGGTTCAGAGAGGCAAGATCGCCGAGGCGCAGCCGTGCCTGGAGCGGGCCTGGCAAATCCACCCTGCTTCGTATGACAACGCCTACGACCTTGCGATGGCCGATTTCATGTTGGGGAAACTGGACGAGGCCCGCCTGGTGGTGAGCGGCCTGGTGAAGCTGAAGGATACGGGGGAGCTGCGGAACCTTCTGGGCCAGATCGACGAGAAGGATGGAAAATACGTCGATGCGGCGAATGACTATGAAGCCGCCGCCCACCTCGATCCCAGCGAGGACAATATCTTTAACTGGGGAAGCGAAATGCTGCTGCATCGGACGTATGAGCCGGCCATTACGATCTTTGAGGATGGGGTTGCGCGCTATCCCCGTTCGCCGCGGATGCAGATCGGGATGGGGCTGGCTTATTACTCTCGCGGCAAGTACGACGACGCAATTAAGGCGCTGATTACCGCAGCCGATCTGAATCCAACCGATCCGCGCTGTTATGTTTTCCTGTCGAAGGCTTACAACAGCTCTCCACTGCAGGCGGACGAAGTTACGCAGCGGTTCAAACGCTATGCTGAGCTGGAGCCGGGCAACCCGCTTGCGCAGTACTATTATGCGGTGAGTTTGTGGAAGGGCAGGCGGGTCGAGGATCCGGGAACGGATCCGGCCACTGTAGAAGGGCTGCTGCGAAGGGCGATTGAGCTGGATGACTCGCTTGCAGAGGCGCATGTGCAGCTGGGCGATCTGTATGCGGACGAGCGAAAATACAAGGAATCGATCCCGCAGTACGTGCGCGCACTGGAACTGGATCCAAACCTTGCCGACGCGTATTACCGGCTGGGTACGGACTTCGTGCACACCGGGGAGAAAGACAAGGCGCAGAAGGAATTCGCGATCTACCAGAAGGTGCGCGCCGAGCATCTGGCGGAAGCAGAGAAGGAACGGGCCGAGGTACAGCAGTTCGTGTATTCAGAGAAGTCGGAGTCGGCGAGCAGGCCCTGAGCGAGGGAAAGAAGCTGCATTCGCCCCAGCGAGCGAGGCAATGGATCGGAGCTGGTTCAGAGAACGATGCGGGAACGGTGGCCCGGAAGGGAACGCCGGATTTTCGTCGACGACGGCCCGCGCCCTGAGCCGTAATCGCCGCGAGTTTCTTCGCGATGCCGTCGGCCTTGCGATTGGATCGACGCTGATCGGTGCAAGCCCATTCCTCCACGGCGAAGCCATCCGCAAAAAACGTAAGATCGTCGTTATCACGTTTGGGGGTGGAGCGCGCGACCAGGAGACCTTCGCGCCCGAAGGTCAGGAGAACATCCCTCACATGCTGCGGGAGTTGATCCCGCAGTCCAGCTTCTTCTCCCATGTCGTGAACCGAGGAATCCTCGGCCACTATGTGGCGACCGCCAGTCTGGCCACGGGCGTTTACGAAACGCTCAACAACTTCGCTGCTGTACCTCCACAACACCCCACCGTTTTCGAGTATTTTCGCCGCGACCTGAAGCGTCCCGCCACAGACACCTGGGTAGTGGCTCCCAGTAACGGCTTCAATCGCATCGGCGAAAGCAACTGCCACGCCTACGGCGCGGGTGCCACGGTCATTCTCCCCAAGCACCTGCTGGCTGCAACCCAGCCCGAAGGCGCGGACCTCGATCATCTGCTGCGCGACAATTATGAAAACCCGCTCTACACCCCCGTGCTTGGCGGCGGCGAGTTCGAGCTGCAGCAGCTGGATCATATACTCCGTCTGTCCGTTGCCGACTTCAACGGCCACGCCCGGACGCTCTCCAGTCCCGATGAGCTTTCGGTGTACATTGCGAAGCGTCTCATGCAGCAGGAAGCGCCGAGCCTGCTCTGGATCACGATGCATGACATCGATGTCGCCCATTCTGGCGCCTACTCCTTATATATAGAAGGCATCCGCCGCACCGACCGGCTCTGTGCGGAGATGTGGCAGGCGGTCCAGTCCAATCCGGAATATGCCGGCAACACGACCATGTTCATCCTTCCCGATTTCGGGCGAGATGCCGACCTCGACGCCGGAGGCAATGGGTTCCAGCATCATCGCACCGGCGATCCGGCAAGCCGCACCACCTGGATGATGGCCCTCGGCGCCGGAGTCAGGCCCGGCGTGATCTACGACGAGCCGATGCAGTCGATCGATCTGGTGCCGAGTCTGGGCGCGATCATGGGCTTCTCGCCGGCACAAAGCCAGGGCAAACCCATCCCGGAGCTGATTTGATTCATGCAGCCTCGCGATCTCACCAGCGCGACTTTCACCGCTTACCCGCCGCAGGCGCGGGTCCTGGCGGTGGCGCATCTGGATTTGCTGCGACAACTTCCCCCTGGATATGTGCCGTCGCTGCTGCGCGAGATCCTCTCGTACGATTTTGCGTTCCCGGCTGAGCGGGTCGCGGTGGAGAAGGAGCTGGCTGCGCTCTCCGCGCTGGATGAGCGACAGCGGGCGGAGTGGTTCCGCGGCTTCGCACAGCTTTCTCTGTCGCCCGACCTGGAGGACTTCGACTGGGTGAATCATCCAGCGCAGTTTCAGGAGAAACAGTCGGCATGGCTCTGGAGCAGTCATCAACTGGATGCCTTTCGGGCGGCGGCGACGGACTTTGGCACACGGTTGCAGAATGCGACGCCTGCCGAGCCACCGCCGATGCGGCGACTGGGCATCGCCATCATCGGCAAAGATGTGGCGACCTGGAACGAGCCTCTGTTTCGGAATCTTCGCGGCCAGGGTACATGGTTCACGCAAATCAACCCGGACAATGGCGTCCGTATTTTGCTCGATGCTGCTGCTGAGCGCGCACGAGCTCATCCTGAGTCGTACGCGCACTGGTATATCGACGGTGGGATTCCGTCGGATTACGACAAGGCTCTGACCTGCATCTCCTGGACCGCGCTTGAGCCGCTGCGGACCGGCCTTCTGCGAAGGATGCAGACGGAGATCAATCGGCCTGGCATGGGCCCGGAACAGCTGCGGACGTGGCTCGCGCAGCTCATGCCCGGCGAACTGGGTGTCGCGAGTTCCACGGATCCGGTTCTCACCCGTTTTCATGTGAGCCTGTTTACCGAGGGGTCGGGAACACAGATTTTCAGCACGACCTTCGCGCAGTGGACCGCGCGCGAAGTGCTCCGCCGCGCTCAGGCGCTCACCGTCGTGGCGCGCTTCACGCCGCGGCAGCGACAGCGCCCTATGAATGAGCTGCTCATCGGCAACGACGCCACACCTGAGCTCGACCCAACAGGTTCGCTGATCGATGCCGACATGGCCGCCTGGTATCACTGGCTCAACCAGCAACGGCTTCCTGGTTACGAACAGTCGTCGTTTATCGCCTGGTTCGAGAATCACAATCAGGCGGTGGCGATCGGTCCCACGCTTCCGCGCGGGGCGCAGTCGGATTCGACGGTGGGTCTGGAAAAGCTGCTCGCTCTTGCTGCGGGCTGATCGATATTTGCTGATTCCCTCTACAGGCTCGGTAGCGGGGTGCGGTCAAGCGTGGCCGCGCGCCGAATCGGAATGCCGAGGAACGAAGCAGGCATGAAGAGGCAGGAGATGATTGCGCGGCTTCAGGAACGCTCGGCCAACCCACACGGCGAGCCTTGGGATGTGGTGGTCATCGGCGGCGGAGCGACGGGCGGGGGTGTCGCTGTTGTTGCCGGCGCACTGCTCTGTACGGGTCTTCACTCCCGCCAGCATGACAGGTGGCGGATTGAATAACCCCACGGCAGGCGCTCGAAATTCACCGGCCGCGCTGTAATCCGCAGTGAGGATGCGCAATGAGCCGCTGTGGAGAGATCGCAGCTGTTCGCACGCAACTTGTCCCGTTTGCGCCGGAGCGCTGGCGCTCAGTGTCGCAATCGCAGCCACCATCATCAATCGTATAAATCTCACGCAATCAGATCTCCAGGGAAAGCATCAGCGAGCTGAGACTCTTCCCATGCGCGTCAAGACGCAGGGAGCGCGTAACGCTGTCGGTTGGCCGGCGCTGCAACACGAAGTTAAGGCCGCAAAGATTTGGGACGCAATATCGTGTGACCGGCCTCGTGATGTGTTCCCGGAACAGCTCGCTCACGCGCTCCTCGGTCACGTGCTCAACCAACATCGCGTAATCCTCATCCCGGTAAGCGAACACGGCAATGTTGACCAGGCTGCCCTTATCGCCAGCACGCGCATGCGCAATGCTTCGCAGCTCCATCATGACACCTCCATCGAGATCGTTGGGGTGATAAGCTTGCCCGCGATGAGCGCCGGCACGATGGCGATGTTCTCCCGCACCGCGAAGGTGACTCCTGCGCCTGCGGCAGGCCCGTTCAGGTAGAGGCTCTCCACTTCACGTGTCAGGCGCCTCGCATCCATCTCCCGCCTGAATCGTGCCGTTGCTCGCAGCCGCACTTCGTAGGGAGCGGGCCAATCGGCCGGCGTGCCATGCATAGAGCTCAGGCCGATCAGGTCGATCCTTAGTTCCTCCGAACCAGTCTGCGCGAGACGCTTTTCGAGGATCTGCCGTGCTAACTCGGCTCGCGCCAGCGCGCCCGGCCCCGCATACGATATCTGGCCTTCAGCGATCAATCCGTCATCAACTCCAATTGAGACTTTGTAATGCTGCGGACGGGGCTTCCCCTGTGCACCGGACACACGGATTGCGCCAGGTGTCTGCTGTTCGAAGCGGATTTCTGTGAAGTCAGCAATGACGTCGGGCGTTATATACGAGGACGGGTCCAGAACCTCGTACAGGATCTGTTCGCGGCAGGTCTGCAGGGTGATGAGCCCGCCTGAACCATCAACCTTGGTCAGGAGTGCGGAGCTGTCTTCGCTAACTTCTGCCAGCGGGAATCCAAGACGATCCGGATCCTGCACATCTTTATATCCGGGATCCGCAAAGTAACCGCCTGTAAGTTGCCCGGCGCATTCCAGCAGATGGCCCACTGCGGTGCCCTGGCTCATCAAGTCCCACGATTCCTTTTCCCATCCAAACGCGTGTATCAGTGCTCCCAAAAAAAGCGAAGGGTCAGCCACTCTTCCCGTCAGAACAACACCTGCACCGCGATCCAGCACCTCGGCCACGGCGTCAGCGCCCAGATATGCATTCGCCGAGATGATCGTCGTGTCACCCGGAAGGGGTTGATCGTCGAAGGGCATGAAGGCCTTTTTGAGATGCAGAACGTCATCCCCCTCGATGCATGCGACACGTAATCCGTGAAGTCCCAGCCTTCGAGCGATCTCGATGGTCTCGCGCGCGGCCGCACGCGGGTTCGCTGCACCCATGTTGCTGATCACACGCACGCCATTGCGGCAGCATGCCGGCAAAACAGCCCGCATGCGTTCGCCGAGGAGCAAATCGTATCCGGCGTTGAGATCTTCGCGCTTGCGCAACTGACTCAACGCGATGGTTCGCTCGGCCAGGCACTCGAAGACAAGGAAATCGAGATGTCCTTTTTCGGCGAGTTCCACCGCGGGCTCGATCCGATCTCCGGAGAAACCCGCTCCCGCGCCGATTCTGATCTTCTTCATCTGCGATCTCCTGAACGAATCCTCTTTACGAGCTTCACCTGTGCTTTTGCGTGTGCCCTGAATAGCGCGACGTCACAGGGGTATGACATGAAACAGGACGGCCGCGATCGTCATTACGACGGATGCTCCCAGCAGAAACGGGCCAGCAAAACGTTGATGCGTGCTCAATTCGATGTCACTCAGTCCGGTTACAAGAAATGTAGCTGGCGTCAATGGACTTATCGGGAAACCGGTGGTCATCTGCCCCAGTAGTGCGGCTTCCGCGACGCTTGCCGCAGGCAGTCCGAAGCCCTGGACGGCGGCAGCAAGCACAGGGAGAATCCCGAAATAGAAAGAGTCAGGATCGAACAGCAGACTTAACGGCATGGCGACCAGGCCGAGCACCAGTGGAATGTGCGGCGCGAACCCTGGTGGTATGTGTGCGATGGACGCTTTCGCCATAGCGGCGAGCATGCCGCTGCCTTTCAGTATCCCCGTGAACACGCCGGCCGAGCAGAGAATGGCACACATAGACAACGCCGCCTTCGCGTGACGATCAATCGCCGCGCTCTGTTCGCGCACGGTTCTGAAGTTGTGCAGCAGGGCCAGCGTCGTGCCCAGCATGAACGCGATCGCCGGCTCAACTTTGCCGCTGATCACGAGGCCGAGCACCGCTGCCGCGAGAATCAAATTGCAGGCAAAGCGAACACGCGAACCGGGGGAAGCGGTCGTCGCAATTGGGACAGCCGGCCTGAACTGTGAATCCTTCCGTCCGATTTGCCTGCTCTCTTTGCGCCCGAGGTATACGGCAACACCGAACACATAGACAAGGCCCACGATCTGAACAGGAATCAGAGGCTTGAACAAAGCTATGGGAGTGGTGTGGAGTGCGCTGGCAGCGCGAATTGTGGGGCCCGTCCATGGCAGAAAGTTCACGCCTGCCGCCAGCGATACCGCGCATGCCAGGATCCTGCGATCCATCCCGAGTTCCTGATACAGCGGCAGCAGGGTGGGAATCGCAACCAGAAATACGACCGCGCCGGAGCCGTCGAGGTGTAGCAGCAGCGCAAGCAGAGCAGTGCCCGGAACGATGAGCACCGGGTTTTTGCCGATGCCGCTCAGCAGAAGTTTGACGAACGGCTCGATCGTCCCCGCATCGGTCAAAACGCCGAAGAACAGGATGGCAAACAGGAACATCGCCACCACGGGCGCGATGGATACCACCCCGGAGAGCGCAAATTGGGCGGTATTCAACCCGAAGCCGGCCGCAAGGCAGGCGGTTACCGGGAACAGGAAGAGGGCAATCAGCGGCGACACGCGCCTGCTGGTGATCGCCACGATCATGCCGAGGATGGTGACCAGACCCCAAATGGCAAGCATACTTAGCGACCGGTGACGCGGCCCTCTCGCGAATATGGGGAGTATAGAGAGCTGCGTCTCCATATGTACATTGCATAAATCCGAAGCCTATAATCTCGAATTCCGATGATTCACGAGCTCCGTCACATTCGTGCTTTTCTCAAAATTGCAGAGACCCGCAACTTCACACGCGCTGCCAACGATCTGCATGTTTCGCAGTCCGCATTGACCGTCCAGGTGCAGCAGCTCGAGGAGAGCCTGGGTGTCCGCCTCTTCGACAGAAACAAGCGCGGAGTGATGCTCACGGCCGCCGGGAAGGACGTGTTCGGCCCGCTGCAGCGGTTGTTCCATGATGCCCAGACTATCGTTGAACATGCACGCGACCTCAGTTCCGCCTCAAGCGGCTTTGTGTCCATCGCTGCTCTTCCCACGGTGTGCGCGGGGCCGCTTCCAGAACTGGTTCGAACCTTTCTCGAGAGTCATCCCGGCATCCGCGTGCAAATCTCTGATGTGATTGCGGAACGCGTGCGGGAAGCTGTGCTCAAGCGGGAGGTCGATTTCGGAATCGGGACCCTCCACGGGCGCGATGCGGAGCTCCGTGCGACTCCCCTGTTTCAGGATCGTCTGGTTGTCTTTACGCCTCCGGGGCACCCGCTCTCGGAGAAGCATACCGTCACACTACGCGAGGCTTCCGCTCACGGACTGATTTTGCCGGGGCGGGCGAGCAGCGTAAGGGACGCAGTCGAGGCCATCGCACATCGCGAGCGGCTGCTCCTCGACGCCCGCTACGAGACGAATTTCATGCCAACGGCCCTGGCCTTTGTTCGCGCCAAACTGGGGATAGCCATTCTGCCGGAGACGGCAGCCGGCGCTGAAGCTTCGGAATTTGTGATCGTCCCACTGAACAACCGCTTTTCGAACCGCCAGATTGAGCTGCTTGCGAGAAGAGACGCCGCTCTATCGCCTGCCGCCGCGAGCCTGGCGCGCCATCTCCTACACAAGCTCCATATTAGAAAGCGTGACGGCCGCGGGACAGCGGCCGCACACTCGAGAAAAAAACCTAACCCGTGATCGGCAGATGCGATTGATCCGTTCGAATCAATGAATTGTACTCATGCTTCCGGGCACTGTTATAGTCGCGTGCGTCGCGCAAAGCAGCACATTCCGGAGGCTGTAAATGGATGGTTTGAAGAAGCTCGCCCTGGCGGTGATCGCTTTAGTGGCTGTGCCCCAGTTGTTCTCACAGGCCGGCGCAGTCGGCACCGATTCAGGCAAATTGCAGGGCGTTACGCAGGGGTCTGTCGAATCATTCAAGGGTGTGCCGTTTGCCACGCCTCCCGTGGGCGAACTGCGTTGGCGCGCTCCGCAGCCTGTGCAGCCGTGGTCCGATGTTCGGCAAGCCAACGCCTACTCCGCGGATTGCATGCAGGTGCCATTCCCGAGCGATGCTGCGCCGCTCGGCACCAGGCCGGCAGAAGTTTGCCTTTATCTGAACGTGTGGCGTCCCGCCGGCACGAAAGCCGGCGCGAAGCTGCCGGTCATGTTCTGGATCTACGGTGGGGGCTTTGTCAATGGAGGCAGCTCGCCCGCGGTGTATGACGGCAGCAAGTTCGCTGAAAAGGGCGTGGTCTTTGTGAGCGCCAACTATCGCCTTGGCCGCTTCGGCTTCTTTGCGTTTCCTGAGCTCACCAGGGAGAACGCCGACGGGATGGTCGGCAACTACGGCTTCATGGACCAGATCGCCGCGTTGAAGTGGGTTCAAAAGAACATCAGCGCGCTCGGCGGTGACCCCGCCAATGTGACCGTATTTGGCGAGTCTGCAGGCGGATTCTCGGTAAGCATGTTGCTCACGTCTCCGCTGTCGCAGGGCTTGTTCTCGAAAGCGATCATTGAGTCCGGCGGGGGCCGCACCAACCTTGGCGGAGAGCGCTACCTCAACACGGCCCTGCCGAACGGGCCGGCCTCAGCTGAATCGATCGGCATCGAGTTCGCACGCAGCGTGGGAGTGGATGGAACCGACAAGGACGCGCTGGAGACGTTGCGTGGTCTGTCCGCCGAGAAGGTACTTGGCAATCTCAACATGGCAACCATGAATCAACCCGGATATGCAGGCCCCTTTATCGACGGCCGCGTGGTCCTGTCCGATCCGCAATCCGTCTACCTGTCCGGCGCCGGTTGGCATGTCCCACTAATGATCGGGACCAACAGCCTGGATATCGGCTTCGGATTTGCGCGCGATAAGGAAGAGCTGTTCGCGCCATTCGGTGCTGATCGCGAGAAAGCGATCGCCGCCTACGATCCAACGGGAAATGGCGATTTGCGCGTCGTCCAATACCGGGTCTCCATGGATCGATTCATGGTTGAACCAGCTCGTTTCGTGGCGAGCATATTCGCTTCGGAAGGCGTCCCGGCCTACGAGTACAGGTTTTCCTACGTGGCGAAGTCCATGCGCAGCAAATGGCCGGGCGCGCCCCATGCCACTGAAATTCCTTTTGTCTTCGATACCGTGCAGGCGAAGTATGGAAGCGAGCTCGCGCCCGAGGATGAAAAGATCGCACAGGCGATATTGAGTTACTGGGTATCATTCGCCAAAACCGGCGATCCGAGCACCGGCAACACGCCGGCGTGGCCGCGGTACTCGCCCGCAACCGACATGCTGATGGATTTCACCGAGAACGGTCCGGTAGCCGGAAAGGATCCACTGAAAGGAAGGCTCGATGTTACGGCTGCCTATGTGACCAGCTCAGCTCCTGCGCCGGCGCCCAGACTTCCGGCCCGTCCATAATTGCGTGGCCAGGATAAACGCTTCAATACGGGGCCCTGAGCCACCGTGCGCAGTAGCGAACAATCGCGGCTACGTCTCTGACCCCAATCCCTCTCGACATTTCGCCGGGATCAATCCCATAGCCGACAACCTGCGCCTCATCGCGGATACAACTGAGGAAGCGGTGCAACCTGCGAATAAAGCGATTTATATGCGTTGCCGGTGCAGCTCGGGAGTCGTTATAGTCGAGGGTTCCGCGGACCTTAGCAGCTCGTGGCGTGCAAACTTCCTGAAAGGCAGTTTCAATGAGGTACTCAGAGATCGGGATCCTCGTGCTGGTGGCATGTTCGATTGCGACACAGGCGCAATCGAAATCATCGAACCGCCGCGCCGACCTGAAGAGCGCAACGCTCGCCGGAGTCGAGATCACGAATTCCGAGCCGGTTCCGGCGGGGAAAACTATTGCGCCTGCCTATCCGGGCGCATCAGCCGTCGGACCCCTCCCTGCACATTGCCGCATTGACGGCGTGATTAATCGCCGCAAGGGGTCTGATGGCGAGGAATTCGGCATCGGGTTTTCGATAGCTCTTCCGGAGCCGAGTGCCTGGAACGGAGACTTCCTGATGCAGGGCGGCGGAGGCGGCAACGGTGTGGTGGCGTACCCGGCCGGGGCAAGCTTCACAGGAGACAAACCGGCGCTCTCTCGCGGCTTCGCCGTTGCAAGCACGGACTCCGGACATAAGGCGAAGACGGGCGGCTTCGATTTCACCTTCATGCGCGACGAGCAGGCTTATCTGGACTTCGCATACATGGCAAACGCGGAGGTCGCGGGGGTCGACAAACAAATCATTGACCGCTATTACGCGAAGCCTGCGGCCTACTCCTATTTCGTCGGGTGCTCCACCGGCGGGCGAGAGGGGATGATCCTGTCGCAGCGGTTTCCCGCGGTGTTCAACGGGATTGTCTCAGGCGATCCGGCGATGCGGACAGGCCTGTCGAACCTCGCGATTGCACAATGGATTCCTGTGGCCTACAACCAGGCGTCGCCAAAGGACGCGTCCGGTAAGCCGGAGATCGACAAGTTTCTGACTCAGAAGAATCGCAAGGTCTTTATGGACGGCCTGATGAAGCAGTGCGACGCGCGCGATGGCGTGGCGGACGGCATGATCTTCGATCCAATGGGGTGCGATTTCGATCCTGCGGTGCTCGCATGTAAATCTGGGCAGACCGACACGTGCATCGCGCCTGAAAAGATTGCGGCGATCAAGAAAGCGTTTTCAGGGCCAAGGAATGCTTACGGAACACAGGTCTACCCTGGCTTCCTTTACGACACGGGTATTGCTTCAAATGCCGGCATACCCGGATTGCTGGTGCTAGGCAAGAATGGGCTATTTGGCCCGTATACCACCGCTACCGAACTCGACGTGGATGCCGCGGCGCTGCACGCGTCGGATCCGCTCGTTGAGCCGGCCTCGACGAACCTGTCTGCGTTCTCGCAGAGCGGCGGAAAGCTGATCTTCTTCCACGGCGACAGCGATCCGTGGTTCTCGCCGCTCGACACGCTCCGATACTACAAGTCCATGGCCGCAACCAACGGCGGAGCAGACGAGGTGGCCGAGTGGAGCCGGATGTTCCTTGTGCCGGGAATGTCTCACTGCGGAGGCGGCCCGTCTCTGGACCACTTCGACATGCTCAGCGCACTCGTTGGGTGGGTTGAGAAGGGCGCGGCGCCCGAGTCGGTGGTTGCCACCGGCACCGCGTTTCCCGGACGCAGCCGCCCGCTATGCGCCTATCCCAAACACGCGCAGTACATCGGAAGCGGAGACACGCAGGACGCCCGAAACTTCGAGTGCCGATAAAGACAACAATCCCAGAGAGAGGTTTGCGTTCATGGTTCATTGTTCCGTTCGACGGGCAGCGGTTGCCTGCCAGCAACACCGCTTCGGACAGATAGGATTGGGCGCAGCAGGGCTACAAAGGCTACGGCGTGATGGTTTGGTATCGGTTTCAGGTCATCGTTCCGGCCGGGCTGGATCATGTCTCTCTGAACCTTCCCCAAATCATGACCTGCTATGACGTCTATGCCGACGGAAAGCTGATTGGGAGGTTCGGCAAGATGCCGCCCAACAGGATGCCCTACCTGGGAGGCGCGCTCCACCCAATCTATGACCTACCCCTGGGGCGCGGTGCAGGAACGAAGGTGGAGGTTGCGCTGCGCGTGTGGCACTGGCCGGGCTGGGCGATGTACGGTGGCATCCACGCTTCATGTCCCTGAACGCTTCGACCGCGCGATCCGAAGCCCAGTGGTAATGAGGAAACGGGACCTCTTCGATATACGATTTTGAGCGCTGGTAGTCGGCGTCAGTCGGCGGCAGGCGATGCTCGATCGGGGTCTCTTCGCCCTGAGCCCAACCGCCGAGCGGGAAAGTGGAACGGAGAGATGCGGCTCCTGCGGTAACAAAAAATTCCCGACGATTCACGATTTCTCCTTTGCAGGCAAATAGCTAAGCTGTCCCAGCCACAGTCGCGTGTGAATTGGTTCAGGAATGGCGCTGCTTAGACCGAAGACACCCCGTTCGCTCATACCATTATGAGGGTCGAAATTCATCCGCAGGGCGGCCGTGCCGCACGCCTGAAATC